>DATNBZ010000092.1:0-91529 GCA_035607285.1 Blastocatellia bacterium
GGTGCTCAAGCCCGGTCAGGAGAATCGCTACGTCGTCAATATATCGATTGAGACGCGCGTTACCGCTTCGGGCGACGACGGATTAGCAAGCGTTCTTACCAGGGAGTCATCCGCGACGGTACTGCTCCGCGGCGTCGCGGGCGAGAAAGGCAATGTATCGACTGAAGCGATCATCGAAGCATTGACGACTCGAGCGACCCTAGACGGCGTTGAGACACCTACAGCCGAACCTTCCGAACCTTCTCCGGTCGGACAGAAGATCGCGTACGATCTCGATTCGCAGGGCCGCGCAATAAGATCCTCGTTTCCACTGCCCGCCGGACGAGCCGGGCTGGCGGAGTTATTGTTCAGCCTGGCAAGGTGGGTCCCTTCCAACGATGTCTCTGTCGGGCAGAGCTGGGGTCAGGCAATCGCCATCGATTCGCTCTCGGGCGACTACGGATACGTCGCGGCGCCCGGCATCGCCGAGATACCCAAGCGCGCATCCGTTTCATACAAACTCTCGTCACTCGAAGGCGATAAGGCCGTTATCGATGGCGCGATCGCCCTCAATCAGAGTGGCTCTTGTTTGCTGACGACGAAGCAAAGCCGCCTTAATGTAACGGCAACCGGTAACGGCAAAGGCAGTACCCGAGTCGAGTACGACTTGAGCGCAAGCCGAGTCAACTCTGCCACGACCGAGACGTCGTTCGAGGGCCGGCTCGCGCACATCGCTCCAACGCGAGAGGGCGAGAAGCCGCAGCCGAGGGAAGGCTCGATTGTCGAGACCGCTAAGTTTTCAATCAAGCTCGTGCAATAGGTTCGGGGTTCAGGGTTCCGGGTTCGGGGTTCCGGGTTCAGAGTTCAGAGTTCAGCCTTTAGGCTGCCGGGGACTCGCAGGCTAAAGCCTGAACTCTGAACTGTGAACTCTGAACCAAGAACTCTGAACTCTGAACCAAGAACTCTGAACCCTGAACTCTGAGCCCTGAACTCTTCATGAACTTCGATTCATTCATCTTCGATTTCGATGGGACGCTCGCTCATTCTGAACCGGCCTATCGCGAGGCCTTTCTTCATTCGATCAGATTGCACACCGGGCTAGAGATAGATGTAGAACAGTTTCACGACTTCTGGAACGTCACTCCTCAGGAAGTGCTGAGCCGCTACAGCGAAGCGATGCTCGATGAGATGCTGGTCAGTTTCGAAGAGCATTACTATGCGAATCATCATCACCACCTGACGCCTTACGAAGGCATCGCCGAGTTGCTCGAGTATCTGGCCGATCGCGGAGCGGGCATCGCGGTAGTCTCGCTAAAGCCGCGGCGAGCGGGTGAGCTCGAAATTGACTTCACCGGGTTGCGCGCGTTGATCGATGTGAACGTGTGGGGCGACGACGTCGAGAAGCCGAAACCTGCGCCCGACGGCGTGCTTCGCGCGATGGCCGGGCTTGGCGCTGATCCCGGTTCTACGCTGGTCATCGGCGATAGTCCCGCCGACATAATTATGGGACGCGCCGCCGGCGCCAGGACAGCAGCGGCTTTGTGGGGAGGATCAAGCCGCGAGCGGCTGTTGGCCGAATTGCCGGACCTCGTCCTGGAACAACCGCGAGACTTGGCGGATGCACTGGCCGGCGGTCGAGCAGTGCCCTAGAAGCAAGAAGATGATTCTAGAAAGCGACAGCCCAATCGATTCTGGGGAATTGAATTCTGAGCCGATCTGGCTACCGGAGCCTGCGCAGAATGACAATTCATATGCGCATCGAGGTGAGCATACGCTCGATTGGCTCGCGAGGTCTAGCACTCCACTGGCTCGGGAAAGCCGGCGCTTTTTGAACGACAATTTGTCCAGATTTCCCGTAGAGACCCAGCAGTATTTTCGACATCGCCTTCGGAGCCGATGGTACGACACGCTCTTTGAGTTGGTTGTGGCGCGTTTCCTACAAGAGATAGGCGCAGAAGTCAGCTTCGAAGTCAAAAATCGGCAGGGCAAATGCCCTGATTTCATCGCGCGATTTCCCGATGCACCCATCATTGTTGAGGCAGTGTCGCCCGTTTACAACCCAGAGGTCGAAAGCAAATCGACCGGTCGGGTATCTCTGCTAAATTTCATTGAGTCGAAAATACCTAATGGGTGGCAGTGCACAGTTTGGGAGCTTCCGCATATCGGCCCGTCAGACTCCAAGAGAGAATTCAAGAAGGCCATCGAGCGGATGCTCGAACTTCCGGTTCAAGCTAGTGCTTCTCGGGATGTGAAATTGGTTCATAGTCTCTCAACAGGGCTGATTCGGTTGCAATTATCGCCCTCGATTACAGATGGTGCCAAGATAATAGTCGAGCCACCGCTCACCGCATGGGGCGACTCTGAGAAGAGAATCAAGAGCGCCATTCATCGAAAAAGGAAACAAGTACGTAACTCAGATTTGCCGGTATTGCTCGCTGTTCAAAACTCGAGCATCGTAGCTTCATTCGAGGATTATGACATTGCTTTGTTTGGACGCACCTTCGAGAGACAGGATGGGTTAGGACGGGTTGTGGAGACCGGATTTCGACCTACCGGAACTCTAAACCAGAAGCGAGATAGAGCGCCAACCTACGCAGGCGTACTGGCATTCCTTGAAATGAGTTTCCCTGGCGGTGGTCCCACCCCGGTTTTTTACCACCATTCTCGGTTCTCAGGAATGTTGCCAAAAGCCGTCTTAGAACTTGAGGTACGGAGATATGACGAACAGAGCGCGCGCGTTCGAGTTAAAGAGTCAGAACGCGCGGACTTGATGCGAGGCCTTGGATTTGTAAGGCTGTGAGTCACAATGTTCGATCTCTACGAGGAATTCAAATCAATCGTGTCCACTCTCGATGAGGAGGGTATTGAGTACGCAGTGTGCGGCGGGTTAGCAATGGCGGTATGGGGCGCTCCGAGAGCGACGGTCGATATTGATATGCTGATTCTCGCCGAAGCACAAGAGGCGGCGGCAAGAATAGCGCGAGATCTTGGCTTTACGATCGAGGCGCTTCCGATGACGGTTGGAGGCGGTATGATTGAGATACGCCGATACTCAAAGATTGACGCTGAAACAGGCATTGTTTTGCCGCTTGATTTCCTCCTGGTCGCGCCTGAGCTAGTTGAGATCTGGGATTCGCGCGTGAAGGTCTCGTGGGAAACCGGGACTCTGTGGGCGGTATCACGGCGGGGACTAATAGCGCTTAAGTCTATCAAGCCGCGTCCTCAGGACCTTGCCGACATCGAACGACTAAAAGAGGCCAATGATGAAGGTTGATATGTCGGCTAAAGCGGTCACCGCAAGGGTGAAGCTTGCGTCGCAATTGCGGCGCCTTTGTCTTTCTCTGGGCCAATCGCGACCAAATCAATCAGAAGCCAAAGCGTCGATCTCATCGGTCAGTCGCGAGCATGACCACAACCCGACGAGATGAGTTTTGCTCACCAATCCTTCGAGCGTTATTTACAATAGGGAATAAAAAGGCTGTCGAGCTGGATCATGAACATGCCGGCGTGGTGGGCGTTTCAAAATCGACGGCTGGAGAGGCATGAGGCGGCGTTCGAACCGCAAGCGAGACTGAAATGATTGACGCGATGTAGAATAGAAGCAGCTATGTTGATCAAGAAGCCCGAGGACATCAAAAGCAGTGAAATAACCGACAAGAACCTCTACCTGAGCCGCCGGCTCTTTCTACGCGGCGCGGTGCTCGCCGGCAGCACAGTAGCGACGGGATTGGTTTATCGATACTTCACGAGTCACGGAGAAGGGGCCCAAACCGGAGACAAGATCGCCGATGTGCAAGCCGCTCCGCCGGCGGTCGCGCCGCTTAACGAGGCGAAGACATCGCTGGAAGACATCACTCACTACAACAACTTCTACGAGTTCTCGACGGACAAACAGGCGGTGGCTCAAAAAGCCAGGAACTTCATCACGCGACCGTGGACGGTTACCGTTGAAGGGCTGGTCAACAAGCCTCGTGTTTTTGACATCGACGATCTCCTGAAGATCAGTCCGCCCGAGGAGCGCGTCTATCGCCATCGCTGCGTTGAGAGATGGTCGATGGTCATCCCGTGGGTCGGGTTTCCGCTGGCGAAGCTTCTCGATCAGGTGCAGCCGACTTCCCAGGCGAAGTATGTCGCGTTTGAATCGCTGGCCGATTCCAGGCAGATGCCCAACATCAACTCGGACGTTCTCGATTGGCCGTATGTGGAAGGCTTGCGAATGGACGAGGCTATGCATCCGCTGACGATTCTCGCGAGCGGGCTCTACGGCGAGACCTTGCCGCCGCAAAACGGCGCGCCGTTGAAACTCGTCGTTCCGTGGAAGTATGGCTTCAAGGGACTCAAGTCGATCGTCAGGATCAAGCTGGTTGAAGAGCAGCCGCCGACGACGTGGAACCTTGCCGGCCCTCGCGAATACGGCTTCTATTCGAACGTAAACCCGAATCACGACCACCCGCGTTGGAGCCAGAAGGTGGAGCGCCGCATCGGAGAATTCGGCATGCGAGACACGTTGATGTTCAACGGCTACGGCGATGAAGTTGCGCAGCTTTATAGCGGCATGGATTTGAATAAGTACTATTGATGCGTGAAACGTGATGCGTGAAACGTGACTGGTAACCTGACTTCGCAGTGCGGATCACGAATCACCAATCACGTTTCACGGATCACGTTTCACGAACTCCGATGAAAGACACTCGCTTCGCACAGTTCGTAGTCTTCGTCAGCAGCGCGGTGCCTGTCTCATTGATAGCCTGGGATTGGTACCATCATCGTCTCGGCGCGAATCCGACCGAATTCGCGACGCGAACTACGGGCGTGCTGACGCTGTTATTCCTGATTCTCTCGCTGGCCGTCACGCCCTTTCGCAAATCGCTTGCGCTCCCATGGATGATCAAGTTTCGGCGTCTGCTCGGCCTCTACGGCTTCTTCTACGGCTGCGTTCATCTGCTCACTTATGTTTGGTTCGACAAGTTCTTCGGGTTCGGACTCATTGGCGAGGACATAGTGAAGCGCCCGTTCATCACCGTAGGCATGGCAAGCTTCATAATCCTCATCCCGCTTGCTCTGACCTCAACTCAAAAGAGCATCAAGCGATTGGGCGGAAAGCGCTGGAACAGGCTGCACAAGCTGACTTACGTCGCGGCGTTTGGCGGGGTGATTCACTACTACATGCTTGTGAAGGCCGACACGCGCGAGCCGATCGCCTTTGGTGTCGTTGTAGCTGCGCTACTGGCTTATCGGCTCGCTAACAAGTTCTTCCCAAATCTCACACAGCGCCAGCCTGCCCGTGCGCGAGTTCCGCGTTCTTAGACCGATAAGTCCGAGAAACTTAGTCCGACAAAGTCCGACAAACTTCAGTTTGTCGTCTCGCAAACGGACTTCGACAAACTGAAGTTTGTCGGACATGCGATATTGCCGCCCGTTGCGTTGACACCAATAAATCACAGATATAGACTTTGAATACGCCAACTGAGATTCAAACATCGTGCTGGAAATTATCAGGATCGTGCCAACCGGCGGTCGAATCTCCGGCATCATAACGCCGGTTGGCGCACCAGTTCGGAATCCGATGGAGGAAATCATGTTTCGGAAAAGTCTCTCGAAAGCTGTTGGGCTCGCCGCAGCAATCGTTTTCTTATCGACGCTGGCTTTGGCTCAGATGGGCCAAGTCGAAGGAACAGTCAAGCTCGGGGGCAAGCCCGTACCGGCAGCACAAATAGACATCTATCGGACCGACGTCAGGGGCCACTGGGAGACTAAGACTGATAAGAACGGCCATTACATACATCTGGGTCTTCCTCTCGCCGGCACATTCATAATCATCGTGTCGGGTGCCGGAATGACACCCACCTATATCCAGGCGCGCATAACACAAATGCCGGTCGTGGATTTCGCCGTCGAAGCCGGGGACGGTCACACCTTGACTCTCGATGAAGTTCAAAAGGCGATGAAGGGCGGCGGTGGGCTGCCTCCCAAGTCGGCGCCTCCCGCGGACAAGGCGAAGGCGGAAGCATCAGCCAAAGAACAGGATGCCAAAGTCCAGGAGGCAAAAGCACTGCAGGCCACCTTTGATCAGGCTCGCGTTCACTACAACACCGGTCTCGAGATGATGAAGACGAATGCGACCCTGACGGATGAGGCTGCGAAGAAGAGTAACTATACCTCGGCGCTCAGCGAGTTCGAGCAGGCCGCGAGCGTCGATCCGGCAAAGCACGCCGCGATGAAGCTGATCAACTACAGGGCAAATGCGAATCTCGCCGAAGTCCACTATCAGTTGGGCGTCGATCTTTTCAACAAACGCCAGCGAGACGAGGCCAAACCGCACTTCGTAGCCGCCGTCGACGCCGCCAGGAAGGCGATTGCACTTGCTGCAGAGGATACAGCCGAGAACAATCCGAGCGTCAACGCCGACCTGATTATTTATTACAACATCCTGACCAAGAACGCGATGTTGCTGGTCGAGCACTTCGGCGTCGCCGACCTGATTGACCCTACCATCAAAGACATAGACCATGCCGCAACCCTGGACGCCGCCAACAAAGGCAAGTGGGGCGTCATGAAGGCGGACGTGTACCGCTCGGGTGGCAAGACCGACGAAGCCGTCGCCGCTTACAAGCAGGTGATTGCGGCTGATCCAGCCAATTTCGATGCGCTTTATGGCTTGGGACTAACGTTGATCGCAAGCACCGAAAGAGCGCAGATTCAGGAAGGCGCTAACACCCTTGCGGAGTTTGTGGCCAAGGCTCCCGCAACTGACAAGCGCGTCCCGATAGTCAAGGACGCCCTCGAAGGTGTGAAGAACGCCTACAAGGTTGAAGCCGAAAAGCCCGCGACTCCGGCAAGGCGCAAAAGACCCTGATGCAAATGTGAGTTTCACCAGAAGAGCCACTGCTGCTGTGGCTCTTCCGGGCAGGCGCCGGCAGTGCCCTCTCTCCCGCTGATTCAAAGTTTGGATCAAGCTCCCAGCAAAATCAGTAAGCAGCCTGATGTACGCTTGGTATAAGCTTCACATAAGCTTAGTCTAAGAGTCTTGACCCGGTTCCAGCCTTCTGGTACATCCGATGTCTGGCGGGATCGAACACTTACGATGAAGACGAATCTCCTTAATCGTTCGCTCGGGATTGGCGCTGCTGTCTTCGCGGCATTCGCGCTTCTCCTGGCAAACACGCATTCATTCGTCCCGGTTTCTGCCGCCTCGAATTTCATCGCTAAAACTTCTTCCGGACAAGACGAGCGTCGCGTCAGACATGCCGGCTTGAAGGGCCGGCTGGCTTCTTCGAACTCGAGCGAATTTCGCGACGCACTCACATCCCTCGAGCAACTGGATGAGCCGGGCGCGCTTGACGTGTGGCGCGCCGCCCTCGACAACCCGGTTCCGCAGCTTCAACAGGAGGCATGGAACAGGTATCACACCGTACAAGCTGAGTTGGCGCGCAAGCAGTTCGTTCCACAAGTCGTCCGGATCAGCGCGCCCGCCAATGAAGTATCGCAACTCGCTCAAAAAAATGATCTCGAGGTCACGATCTGGTCCAGCCACGGACGCGCGACGTTCGCGGCTGCTTCTGACTACCTGATCGCGGAGTTGCTAAGAGCGGGCATTGAAACGAAGGTCATCTACGACTCGGTCGCAGAATGGCAAAAGGCCCGGGCAAGCGGCGACGCAACAGCGCAAGCGATTACGCCTGAATATCAATCCGGCGCCGCGGAAGCCGGGAAGTTGATGCGTATTGCGGTTGTCGATCTCGCAACTCGCACGCCGGCGGCGACTGGTTATTCGGATTGGCTCGCTGATCCCGAGGACTTATTGATGCGTGACGGGTCACGCGTTGCCTATCTGGACATCTTCTCATCGGACGGTTCGCCGGTATCGATCAACGCTCACATAGAACAACGGTATACGAGTCGAGGCTACAAGCTCGCAGGCTATTACACGCCGCAGGAATTCGCCGAACTCGCGCCGAGACTTTTCCCGGGCAAGAGTTTCGACGCCGGCCGCCGCGCAAAGTCAGCGACGCCCGGCGAGGCGCACATTACACTCGCGAACGGCAAGTATCACAGTTACGATCAGACCGTTTCAGAGTTCAAGGCTCTTGCCGCGGCGCATCCGGAGTTGGCTCACTATTCGAAGCTGGGATCGAGTTTCGAAGGCCGGGATATCTTCGCGCTCAAGATCAGCAAGGACGCTTCGATAGACGACGCAAGCAAACCTGACGTGCTTATCACCGGCTGTCATCACGCTCGCGAGTGGATATCGGTCGAGTCTCCAGTGTACATCGCAAATCAACTGGTGAGCGGTTATGCGACCGACGACTCGATCAGGTATTTAGTCGATCACCTGCAAATCTGGGTCGTGCCGATAATGAATCCCGACGGGCTTACCTACACTCAGAATTCGCCAAACGATGCGATGGACCCGGTACGGTTGTGGCGTAAGAATCGCAGACCGATCTCGGTAAGCAGTTGCGCTCCCGGGGTGGGTGTCGACTTGAACAGGAATTACAGCTATGAGTGGAGACTTCAAAACGATTCGCCCTGTGCTGACTATTGTTCTTCGGATCGGAGCTGCCTGAACGACGACATCGGCGCAAGCGACGACCCCACAAGCGAAATCTATCGCGGGCCCCAGCCGGAGAGCGAGCCAGAAGTGAGGGCGATCAAATCTTTGGTCGACGACCCAAACCGGCATTTCCGCGCGCAGCTTGATTATCACAACTATTCCCAACTGATTCTCTACCCGTGGGGCTTTAAGCCTTCCGGAACCGATGATTCACATACGTTGTCCCAGCTCGCTCAGAGGATGTCAGAAGACGTTTTCAGCGTGGATAGGGTCCGTTATTTTCCCGAGCAAGCGATCGATCTTTATGCGTTGACCGGCTCGTCGATCGATTATGCGTACGGTGTGAATCACGTGCCGGCTCCGTTCGTGATCGAGATGCGGCCGTTTTGCTGCGACTTCACCGTGCCCGAGAGCGAGATACTTCCGGTTAATCGCGAGAATTGGGCTGCGGCGCGTTCGCTGCTGAATTGGGCAAGCGGTCCCCCGATCCTCGAATCAGTGAAGGCGTATTCTGTGGGCACCGACGGCGTTTTTTCTAAACTCATTTATTCAGCGCACTGGGCTGCTCTGGCTGCCGATCCCGGCAGCAAACGGCAGATGGTGGTCGATACGCGCTTCCCCGGAATCGCTCCGGGTCCGTTGCAAGTCAGGCTGCAATTCTCAAAACCAATGAATACGGCGCTCCCTCCGGTTGCTACCCTCGGGCGCGACTCCCAGCTCGATGAAATAACGACGGCGGTACTCACCGCCGAAGAGGGTTGGCAAAAGACGGTTTATGCGAACGACACCTGGGTTGGTGAAACGGTCGTGCTCGCGGATGACAATCTGACCAGCCCATGGCAACTTGCGGTTTCGTGCGCCGACCCGGTCGGCCTGTCGCTGGACGCGGGGCCCGGCACGATCGCGACCTACACTGCAGGGGCAGGCAACTGGCAAGGCTACGAAGACTCGACCGGGCAGGGATCCGCTGGGGGCGTCGATACTCAACATACGATGGGTCCCGGGGTGCGCGGCGATTATCCGAACATTTTTGTTGCGTCGCCCAATGGCGGCGAGAGGCTCGCAGGTGGGGATCATTACACAGTTGTTTGGATAGCCCCCAATGCCCCGGGGTTTCCCCAAACGTTGACTCTCTCGACCGACAGCGGGCTGAGCTTTACCGTGCTCGCCGACAACATCGCGTCGAACGTGCAACGCTACGACTTCAAGATTCCTCAGGTGTCCACCACGCGAGCGCGCATCAGGCTCCTGGCTTTCGATACGGCCGTGACTCACAACTTGCTGGTGGCGACGAGCCAGGCAGACTTCTCGATTTGCTCGAACGTCGGGTCGAGCGTCGATATCAGTTTCGTGGCTTCTGAGAAGATGGATCTGAACTGGAGCGACACGTCCTCCGACGATCCACCGAAAACCTCAAGCGGCGCATCGCGGCTGGTGGTCGATGTAAAAATAACCAACCGAGGAAACATTCCGATAATAAACCCCTTCCTTCGTGTAGCCGAGCTTACGCGCAACGTGCTGCTGTCACGCGACCCGCAGACTAAATCAGCCGAAGGCGCTCGCCAGACGATCGACGCGGGCAGCGACAACACGCTCTCGCCCGGCGAGACGGCGACGGCGCGGCTGGCGATTGGGATCGTCAAGCCCAAGGGTTTTTCGCTCTCGTTGAATCTCTACGGCGTCGCGTCGGCCGGGACAATCGCTCCCGCCGATTCCGTCAACGTCTGGACCGGTAAGCCAAGAACCAGGTGAACCGGTAGTGCAGTTGGCATCCTGCCACGACATCCCGTTACAATTCAGTCGCCAGGCCGGATATGCCCAGGATAGTCGTCACTCGCCCGGCGAACACAGGTAGTGGGGTGATAGTGTGTTGCTCGCTCACATTCGCGTTTCTCCTCGGCGTTCTCTGCGGTTGATTCCGAGCCACTGAGCAGGAAAACCGCGGAGGACGCCGGGGACGCAGAGGACCCCACTACCCAAACACAGACGATGCAGCGTAATCCTTATCTGAATCGAGTCGCCATACAGGACCCGGATCAATTCTTCGGCCGGGCGCGCGAAGTGTCAAAGATATTCTCGCGCATCGGCGCTTCACGGCCCCAGTCGATTTCAGTCGTAGGCGAGCGGCGCATCGGAAAATCGTCGTTGCTTCACTACATCAATAATCCGCAGGTTCGCGCGCGGCATTTCGACCAACCCGAATCTTATGCCTTTGTATTCATCGACCTTCAGCAGAAACGCCGGCTTACGCTTATCGAGTTCTTCAAGGAACTCTTCGCCCAACTTTCCAAGGAAACCGGCGACAAGGCCTTCAAGAAATCACAACCATCGTTTGATGCGCTGCGCGCCGCGCTTGAAACCTTTCGCAAAGATGGGCGCAAACTCATCGTGCTGTTCGATGAGTTTGATGCGATCACGACCAATCGAGCGTTTGATCTCGAGTTCTACTCCTTTCTGCGATCGATCGCCAACAACTATGATGTTGCATACATTACCAGCTCGGCGCGCGACCTTCAGGAGTTGTGCCACACCCAGTTGATCGCCGACTCGCCATTCTTCAACATATTCACGAATGTTTTTCTGCGCGCATTCACCCGCAAGGAAGCGCTCGACCTGATAACTCGACCCTCCGCGGAGGCAGCGCTGCCGCTCGAGGGTTACGCCAGACGAATAACCGAGATCGCCGGTTACTTTCCTTACTTCCTGCAGATCGCCTGTTCCGCCTACTTCGACCATCTGCTGGAGAACGACGGCAAACTCGATCGCGAGGAGGTCGAGGCCACGTTCCTGGATGAAGCCAAAGGCCAGTTCCGATTCATATGGGATCACCTTAGCGACAGCGGCCGGCGCGCGATTCGCGAGTTCCACGAGAACGGGCGCGTCGAAAAAGAGCACGAACACACCTGGGAAGATTTGAAACGGGCCGGCTACTTTGTCCAGGATGATCGGGGCCCCAGGGTGTTTTCAACTCTCTTTTCGTCGGTGATCTCCCGACCCCGAATCATCACTACCGAACTGCGAGACACTGATCGCGCCGCGATGGCTGTTCATGACGGCAGAACCGAGAAGGTCGCGGCGCCACCGTTGATCGAGCCGCAAGGGCACATTGGAAGATTCGAGATTAGGCGGTCGCTGGGGGCGGGCGGGATGGGTGAGATCTTTGAATCGTACGATACCGAGCTTGAACGCATCGTCGCCATCAAGGTTCTCGCAACCAAACACATTGAAGACGAAACTATGAAGCAGCGGTTCCTCAGAGAAGCGCGCATGGCGTCGCAGCTCAATCATCCGAACATAGCTACAATTCACGAAATCGGCGAGGCATCGGGCAATCCGTACATCGTGATGGAGTATGTGGAAGGGCAAACCGTGTCGGAGCGTCTGGAGGGCGGGCCTCTTCCTTTGAGCGAGATTCTCGACTTCGGTGTTCAGGCTGCTGACGCGCTGGCCGAAGCGCACGAATGCGGAGTGGTGCATCGCGACATCAAGTGTTCGAACATAATGATCACGTCTCGAGGAAAGGTTAAGGTGCTAGATTTTGGGCTTGCCAAGCCGCAGTCGATTCTCAACCGAGCAGCCGATAAGACGCGTCTCACCGAGTCGGGAGTCCTGCTGGGAACGGTAAGTTATATGTCTCCCGAGCAAGCGACCGGAAATGGAGAGGTGACCCACCTCGCGGATATCTTTTCGCTGGGCGTCGTCCTCTACGAGATGACCACCGGCCGATTGCCATTTGAAGGGGAGACCTACTTCCAAACGATCGAGGCCATAAAGAAGCGCGCGCCTTCCCCGATCAAGAAGCATCGGAACGACACCCCCGAAGGTTTAGCCGTTATTATCGAGCGTTTGCTTCGAAAGAGTCCGGCAGAAAGATATCAAGCCTGTTCCGAAGTCGCCGATGACCTGCGAACGCTTACAAAGACCTCGATCCCTGAATAGGCCCATTTGGCGCTTGCCGGGCCGGCAAAGGCTTCGAGCAGTATTTGTGATAGGCGTCCGTCAAACATCAGTAACTTGACACACATAAGCTCGGCGGCTTATGATCCGACCCGTCCTCTGGGTCGAAGTAAACAGTATTATCCTATACCGCCACCATTCGGGCAGTTGAACTGGGAATTATGGGTGTGGGCTAAAACAGGGTTGAGAGCTTACGCTCGCAGCCGTGCCCACAAGAGCAGCGCAAGCGCCAATACCAGTGCCCCGGTTCCGAAATCAAAGCCTGAACCCGAATGAGCGCGGACGGGAGAAAGGCGTTGATCGGAAGACTTGTTATCGGTAACAGGCGTTGCACTGTTACCACCGGGGACTTCGCCAGGATCGCAGATGCAGCCGCCTGATCCGCAGCCGCCGCACCATTCTCCGCCGATCGTATGGCCGGCAAATGCGATGGTCGCAAACGGCGCCGAACCGATCTGCCGATTATCTCGCGAAGCAGAAAACGAGATTGGGAGAGCGAGTATGCAAACAGCCGCTAGCAATAGTCTTTGTTTCACAGGTTTTTTCTCCTTGGAACGTTTAGCTGACTGGAAAACTGCTGCCAGCCACGGTGAATTGTACCAATTGATTTCGTCGGAGTTAGTCAACCGGGCTTATACAAAGCAGGTTTTGCGCGATCTGGGTAAGACACTCGTCACACTGACGGAGCACGCCCATGCATCTCGACAAATTGATGCCCTGGAGCAGCTCAGCCAAATCCTTGTCAGGACGTCGCTGTCGCGGGCATATGAAGATATCGGCCGATATTATCAGGCCTTGTGTATTCATCGATTCGGTCTCGGTGACATCGAACATGCCGGACGCCTGATTTCACAAGTGGCTGAGAGTGCGCCTCCCAAATATAGAGCCAGAGCCATGGTTTCCCTGGGTGCGAGCTCATACCGAAAAGGTGACAATCAATCCGCCCTTTCCCTTTACCGCGAGGCTGCCGGCTTTTCGTCGCGTAATGGACTTTACGATCCTTATTCCACAATTCACGCACAAAGGATGGTCGCCGTAATAAACAGCGAGGAGGGGAATCACGTTGGGGCAGTCAGGTTGCTGGAAGGACTGTTTCCTCTCGCGCGCACGATGGGCCGATGGCAGCCGCATATCTACTACGACTATATGAACAGCCTTGCAGTCGAACTCTGTGAAGTGGGCCGCCTCGAAGAGGCCAGGAACATCTGTCAGATTGTTCTTGCGTCGCCATTGGCTCCTGCGTACCCTGAGTGGCGGGAGACCAACGACGAAATAACTCTGAGGAGTCGCCGCGCTTCTCGCTCCGTAGTCGCAATTTCCCAGTGGAATCCAGAAAGCGAAAACCAGGTAACTTCCGAGACTGGAAACCTTGTGCAATTGATTGCGTCCCGCCGGCCGGACATTGCGGAGACTCGGAATACGGTTGCGGCGCCCCGTAAACAGCGAGCGAGCGTAGTTAATTTGCTCGAGTGGAAAAACGAAGTAAACGAACGCAGGGGCATCCTCAAAGACAGGCAAACAAGACTAAAAGAGCTGAAGAAACTCCCCACTGAAGACAAGATTGCAGAGATCTGGGGCAGACTCGGGGACGAGGACGTGGATGACGATCTCTTATGCGAAGCACTGCTGCTTCTCGAGGATTATCAGCCCGAGGAGAATCAAGGCTCGTGATTACCGGTTTCTTGCCACCAGGTCGCGACCTGGACTTATCGGGTCCCAACCCTCTTCATCGATTTGAGCAGCAGCCGTCTTTGCTCGGGTGACATTCGCACCGCTTCATCGAGAATCTCGGTCACGTCCGGACTGACTACAGCCTTTTGGATGACATCCAGAATCCTCAACGCGTCAGCCGTATAGCTTGTCTTCCGCTCTTCTTCGGGCAGCCCGCGAGCGACATGAAAGAGTTCATCAATATCCACCCCAAGGCCGTCGGCCAGAGCAACCAGCTTCTCGACAGAAAGATTCGTCGCCCTGTCGGTGGTAATGCTGGCTACGTAGCCGTCCGTGATGCGTCCGCCGGACATCCGCTCGACGTCGTTTTGGGTCAAGCCCTTCAGCTTCATGACTCGCCTTACATACTCGCTCAATCTGCTCGTCTCTGACGGCATGCCGGCTCTCCTGGGGGCTGCTTTGAGGTTTGATCTGGCCAATATCGTGGTACTCCCCTGAAAATACTAGCTGACAGCGTTTGCCGAATGGCATTAAGATGACGCTAGCCCGAAATACTCAGCTCGCGCTCGAAATAACAACCGGGCTACGGTTCTGGAAGCGCGCACCGTTGAAGCGTCATAATTTCATAGCGCGTTGATCCGGAACGTTGTTCCAAGCTTGGGTTTTATCATACCGCGTGGCGGCGGCTCAATGGTGTGAGAGAAAACGTACAACCGCGAGTTCTTGGCATGACACTCGGTAACCTTGGTTAGTCGTCGCACGTGTACGGCTAGTTGTCGGTTCCTTCCCTATGGTGCTCGGGGCTAATCGATATCTCTTCATCGTAGTGCGACTCGCGCGCGAATAAGACAAACCCGACTCCAACGATAACAAGAACCAGCAAAATAACGATGACCAGAAAGTACCAGGGAAGATTCGGCTGGCTTGGATTTGTCGGATCGGCTCCTCCTAACGCGAGCAGCACAAATGGCCCGGCAACTGCTCCCACCAGACCAACCAGAAGCGCTATACGATCGAGTCTGCCTTCCTGAGGGACTTTGACGTGAGAACCCCAATACGAACCAATCGCTGCTGCGACCAGCGCGAGGACTACGAACAGCGCGCCTCGAGTAACGCTGGCGAGCAGATAGCCGCTTACGAACTGGCTCTTGTTCCCGCTTGGCAGCGCGGTGTACACAAGCAACGTCAGCACCAGCGTCAGCGCCGCCACTATGAGCGAATCCAGGACCCGCAGTTCTTCGCTCATACACCCGACTACGAAGCCGCCGATCAGGAACGCGCCCAACATGAAACCGAACGCGGTGATCACTATGGTGTCTTGGGGGACCGCGGCGCCTCTGGCCGCACTAAAGGCGACGGCGGTGTAGACCAGTGAGATGATTACCTGAAGACCAAACGTAAAACCAAGCCCGACTAGGATCCACCTTATGCGATTTCTCATAACGTCCTCCTCCAGTCAGGCTTCGAACCACGCCTGACATTGAACGACAGCGGACCATACTCACCACAAAGCATGCAAGTGCATTCCGCGGCGCTGAAACTCAAGTGTGACCAATGTTGATCAGAAGAACGGCGAGCTCTTGCGGCTCACGGGTTGGACCTGACGGGTTGATGAACGCGAGTAGCATCGCTCCCCTCCCAGTCCTTCTGTAGCGCAATCTTAGTCTTATGGTTGGTTGGTGTCAAAGCAGGCGCCGAGTTCTGCGGTAACGTCTAATCCACCCCGAGCAGTCGCAGAAAAATGACCAATCCGGCCGACATCACATAGCCGATGCCCGTGTAAAATAAGAGCTGGAGGAGCGCTAAACGCCACGAGTTCGTTTCACTGCGCACCACCGCAACTGTAGATAGGCATTGCAGCGAAAAGAAGAAAAAGACTATCAAGCCAAGGATTGTCGAGGTGGTGAATATGCGTTTAGAAGTTCCGGCGAAGGTCGCAACGCGCATGTTTTCAAGCAGACTGTTTTGCCTGGCCTTCGGATCTTCGGTAACTTTAAAAACAATCGCCATTGTGCTGACGAAGACTTCACGCGCCGCAAATGCCGATATCAGACCGACTCCGACTCGCCAGTCCACACCCATTGGGTGAAGCGCGGGCTCCATTACGCGACCGACATCCGCGGCAAAAGAATGCTCCAGGCTACTGGACGCGATCAACGGAGCGCGAAGGTTCTCGGTTGCCGGTTGATGCGAGCCAAGACCAAAGTTGGACAAGAGCCAAAGGCAGGACGAGATAACGAGGATTGGCGTTCCGGCGCGCCTGAGATACGCAGACGCGCGTGACCAGGTGACCCTTAGCGTCGGTTTCACAAGGGGCGTTCGATAGGCCGGCATCTCCATCGCCAGCAGTGAAGCGGAGCGCTTGCGCAATATCAGCCTGCTGATCAAGCCCGCCACCAAGGCGCCGACCAGGAGACTTGAGATGTAGATCGCACCCAGCGCAAGACCTGCCGTCCACGCAGAGCCGGGCAACAAAGCCCCCAGCAGCAGCGCATAAACCGGAAGCCGCGCGCTGCAGCTCATCAGCGGAAGAATCCATATCGTCAGAAGCCGCTCGCGCCGCGAAGGAATGGTGCGTGCCGCAAGCACTGCCGGAATTGCGCATGCAAAGCCCGACAACATCGGTACAAAGGACCGCCCGTGCAGGCCCAGGTATGATAAAGGTCTGTCCACCAACGCCGCCCCTCGAGCCAGGTAGCCTGAGTCTTCAAGCAGAGTCATCAGGAAAAACAAGATGATTATCTGCGGAAAGAAGACCGCTACGGCGCCGACCCCTCCGACGACTCCCTCGGCAAGGAACCGGGAAAGCACCCCCTCCGGCAAAATCGCCAACAACAAATGCGCCGTCTGTTTGAACAGCAAGTCGATCAGATCCATGAACGGCCGGGCCGCCCAGAATATCGACGAGAACAAACCTACGAGAATTGCAAAGAAGATAGGAAATCCGAAAACACGATGAAGAACGACGTGATCGATTCGCGCGGTGATTGAATCGCGAGCGAGTTGAAAGCGGTTTGCGTTTTTGAGAGCTTCACTCTCGGTCAGAAGCTTCCGTATCGATTCGTAAGCCGCCACCGGTTCTTCGGGCAGGCCGGCAAGAAAACTGTGTACGACGGCGGGCTGTGCCATCACCTGCCTGAGGGTAGTTATCAACTCGGCGGCTCCCCATCCGGTCCGGCCGTCAACCGGAACTACCGGCACGCCGATCGCCGTCTCGAGCTTCCGGACGTTCACTGATTGCTGCGTCCGCGGCAGCAGATCCATCATTGTAAGCGCTATCACCATCGGTTTGTGTTGGCGCGCGACCACGGACGCAAATCTCAGGTGACGTTCGAGCTGAGTCGCGTCAACCGCAACGATCAACGCATCGGGGATGACGGATTGGTGCCGGCCTTCGATCACTCTGCAGGAGAGTTCTTCTTCAGGTGAAACGGCTGACGTGCTGTGCACACCCGGCAGATCGACCAGCAGGAATTGCGGTCCAAATTCGGCTCTTGTTTTGCCACGCGAGAGGGTGACGGTTACGCCCGGATAATTCGCGGTGTGGAAATTACCGCCGGTGAGCGCGTTCATCAATGCGGTCTTGCCCGCATTGGGCGCACCCGCAAGACACACTGTTGAAGGGTGAGTTCCGGTCTCAGGCGAGTGAAGGATTTGCTGGGCTTCGCCGGTCGAGGCCTTCGGAGCTACTTCGATTGAATGCATGGTCGCTCACTGAACGGTGATCCAACGTGCTTCTCGACGCCTGAGCGCGAGACGCATCCCCCTAACCATTACAACCAGGGGATCGCCGAACGGAACCGACTGAACGACTGCCAGTTCCTCTCCGGGTGTGATTCCGAGATCCAGTAAGCGTCGGCGTTCGTCGGCAGGACCGGCTATGCCTTCCACTCGATACATTTCGTTATGAAGTGCGTCCAACAAGCTCATGGCGTCTCTTCCAGATAATTGCGTAATATTGAAAATGAATTTCAATTCTTCCAGCAACCAAAGAATAACCTCAAAGGGAGTGGGTGTCAACGGAAAACTTCCTCGGGGGTGACTCGCACCCCTTCCTCGGTGTCTTAATCTGGAAAGTAGCACAGGCTTCAGCCTGTAAGATTCCCAAATCGTCCTATTATTTGGAACAGGCTGAAGCCTGTGCTACTTTCCAGATCAACACACCGCCGAAGACTTCCTCGGTGGTTCCAGAGCGGAAGGATTGGTTCGTAGATTACCGCGCAGCCACGAAGAGGGCTTATCGGAAAAGAGAAAACGGCATTCACTCGTCGCCGTCGAGTCTTCCGTCGCCATTGCGATCAATGCCCAGGCGACGGCCATCACCAACCGGCACGCCAGTGAACGTCAACTCCGATCCTGCCTGCGCGGTTTGAGCGAGCGTCTGCCAGGAAACGGGCGACTCGCTAAGTTTGTCGGGCTGGAACATTCCATTCCCGACATATAGAAAGCCGCGATGCGCTCCTCCGTAAATCCCTTTCAGCACGAGGTCGCAATTTCCGAAACTGGCTTGTTGCATAAGTAAGTCGACCCGCTCGGCGACCGAAGCCGAAAATTTGTTCTCGCCATCGATCGTCACCTGTAGTCCAACTGCCGGCGCCAGTCCGGTATCGAAGGCCAGAACAAAAGCTTCGACGTCCCGGCGGTCGTCGTCATTTCGGAAAGTAAACACGGGCAGCCGCAGAAAGTCGAGCAACGTATCGATCGTCCCATCGTGAATGAACCCGAACCCCGAAAGCTGCTCGCCAGCCGAGTTTTGTAGTCCTGACTTCTGATAAGCGCCGCGCAGTTGGGGGACTTTGAAATCCTGAGATTCCTGGAGCAACAATCCCGGGATAATGAGGTTGTTGGTCCCCGACCGGAAGCCTGGAAATGCGGAGTGGCAAGCATTACACGAAAGCAGGCCGCCATCCAGCGCTCCATTGTTGAAGAGCTGGCGTCCGCGTTCCGCGCTCGGGCCGGAAGAAGGATCAGGAAACGTACGGTCCAGGTTTTGATTTGGGTTTGGAGGATAAGCGAGCGTCTTAACGAATAACGAGAAAGCTGACATTTCGTCAGCGGTCAGCTCGCGGGGCCCTCCGAGTAACGACATAAACGCAGGATTGAAATCATCGAGCTTGCCTCGATCGCCGCGCCAGTGTAGCGGCTCATTTCCAATAATGCCGCGCAACGATTGCGTGGTCATTGGACCCTTCATCGGATGAAAGGTTGAAAGACCGACTCTCTGCAACTGCCCCCGGGGATTCCCCAAGTCCCACGCCAGTCCGTCTCGATGGCCATTGAGATGGCAGCTAGCACAGGCCAGATCACCGTGGGCCGAGAGGCTCGCGTCGTAGAGAAAGCGACGGCCTTGCCGCACGGCCTGCGGTTCGGGATCGAAGCCGATCGGTACGCGGCCGATTTCAGATCGAGTTTTCAGGTCGACGATACTCAGCGTTTCATCAAAGCGATTCAACACGTAAAGCCGCTGCCGTCCTTCGTCGACCGCCAAACCGGTTGGCCCCTGACCAACGTTGATACGTGCCTGTACGGCGCCGGTTCGATCGAGGACGCCGACCTTTGCTGAACCTGTGGCTGCGATATACAGAGCGCCGTCAGTTGCGCGCGCAACGTCGGCCGGCAGCGCCAGACTTAAGGATCGTTCTGAGTCGGTCCCTTCCGGAACGCCGGCATTGATATGCGGATTCAGGTTTACGACATGTAGGTTCGCAGGGGACGTTGTGAAGTCTACTATCGAGACTCGAGTGGTGGTGAATTGCCCTTTGAGGTTTGGCTCGAAACGCACGTCGTTATGGGCTTCGATGTTGGCAACGTACAGACGATCGCTTGTAGGATCAAAGGCCGCGTTGCCGATCTGAGTTCCAATGCTTCGCACTTCATTTTCAACCCGCGGAACCAATTGTGTAGCATCTATAACAACGAGATCAACGTCACTGAGACTATACGGAACGAACGCATTCCATTTTGCGTTGCCTCGTTCATCTGCCCATTCGGCGCCGTTCCACTTTACGATCAGGCCCACATCGGGCGCCGGCGGCAGCTTCTTCATTTTTGGCGAAGGTTTCGGCGGTCCGCCGGCGGCTTTGACCTGATTCGCCGGCACAACGGTGGTCTGGTTGCCGGACTCGAAGATCGAAACGAAAACACGTCCGCCCACTGAGTCACGAACGAGCGCGCGAGGCTGCTTGCCGCGAATGGCAATTACTTGCGGATTGTCCGCCGGTGAGTCGGGGTCGTAGACCTTGACCTGTCCGCCTCCTGACACGCATACGAAAGCCAGGTTACGCTGTTGCCCGGCGAACACCACGTCGGTCGGCTCATCGCCCACATCGATCGTTCGAATAACGTTAGCGGTCACGAGGTCCACTACGCTAACCGTGTCCGATAGCCAGTTGGTCACCCAGGCTTCATGGTCGTTGCGCGCGGCGACGCTTACGGGCTCAAGTCCAACCGGAATCTCCGCGATGAGCTGCGGTTGGGCGCCGCTCAACTGAAACACCGCCAGTTTATTGTCGGGAGTGTTGACCGCCAGCAGCCGGGTCCCGTCCGGCGTGAGAGCGAGCGGATGAACTTGCGGGCTTTCAAAACTTTTGAAGTCGGACGGCTTTGTTTCGGCAATTACATTTTGAGTCGGCGGCCGATTCATCAGAGCCAATGCGAGCACAGCTACCGAGCAGGCTACGATTCGCTTGAGAAGCTTCGCGGGTGTTTTTGAAGAACGAGGCATAGTCACTTCCGAATAAACCAAAAGGTTATTTCATAGGGTCGCTGTCTGTCTGGCCGATCAACCAACCCGAGGCAGTAATATAACCTCGTGAGGGGCTGTGTGAAAATGCAATGTTCGTAGTCTTCAGGCGGAAGTTCGTAATCCGGCGTGAATACAGATACCGCCTGAAGGCCGGACTACGAACATTGCATTTCACACAGCCTCTGGTCAGCCAGCTTGCCGCGCGGCCGCAAGCGCTTCGTCCAGCGTCGTCACCTTGCCGTCCAATTGCAGCTCGTAGACGGCTCGAAGCAGCCGCCCCATTTGAGGGCCCGGCTCATATCCCGCCTCAATCAGGTGCCGTCCCTGAAGCAGAGGGGCGGGCGGACCGTGCTCGACTCCCAACGCGCGGGCCTTCTCAACAAACCAATCTTCAGCGAAAGTCGAAGTGGCCGGCCCGCGGGCAGCCGCGCACGATTTCTCAACCCGATACAGCAGATCAATATCGACCCGCTGCGCAAGCCTGCGAAAATCACCGTCAGTAGTAGTCTCGCCCGCTTGATAATACTCGCGCGGCCTCCGTTGCTCGCGCACCAACGAGAGGACCTGCGAGCGCACGTCATAGCCGTTGATGCCGTAGAGTCCCAGCGTGTTCAACACTGACACAACCGGCTCCAATTCGGCGCGATAGCCGGGCCTTTTTATTAGCTTCGAAGTTTGGGGTTCGTCGCTTGTTCTCGCCGGGATTGCCGCAACCAAATCGTGACACAGGGTCGCAAGCATGACAGCGATGCGCTGCGGCTTCGAGAGATCGCGAGCTTCTTTCGCCGCTTCATCCATTGCAAGCTGCGTATGACGGAGAGCATCGGACGCGTCATCTTCGCCGCGACTCGGTGCAAGCGCGCGAATCTCGGGAAACAGTTTGTCGAGCACGCCGAGCTCGAGCGCCATACTCAATCCAATTGACGGGTGATCGGTGAGCGTTAGCAGTTTATCGATTTCACCCCAGACTCTTTCGTGAGGCAGATCCGACAAATCGATCGTGCGGCAGAGTTCCGCGGTTCGCGGCTCAATAGTCATCTCGAACCTGGCCGCAAGCTGAACTGCCCGCAACACCCGCAGGCTGTCTTCGACGAACGTATCGGCGGCTACGGCGCGCAATAGTCTGTTCTTCAAATCCGCTCTGCCGCCGTACGGGTCTTCAGTCTTATCAGTCAGCGGGTCGTAGAGAATCGCGTTGATTGTAAAATCGCGGCGGCGCGCGGCGAATGCAAAAGTCATTGACGGATCGCCTTCAATCACAAACCCGCGATGACCACGACCGGACTTTGACTCGCGTCGCGGAAGAGACACGTCGATCTCGAACCTCTCCTGGGCCGCTGCTTCAGCTAAATTGAAATCATCATTACGAACTTGCGCAAGCCGATAGAAGACGAGCTTGTATACCGCGAAATGCTCACCGACGGTGTTGACCCGGCCAATACGTTCGAGCACTTCGCGCACGCGATCTGGCTCAAGGCCGTAGACTTCGACGTCATAGTCCTTCGGTTCGATACCGAGCAGCCGGTCGCGTACCGTCCCGCCGACGAGCATCGCCTGCCCTCCGGCGTTGCGCACAGCTTCACAAAGCCTCAGCAACTCTGAGTTCATTCAGGGAAGAATAGCCTGTTGGAGCGGGCTCGAAAAGGCAGGGCAGTTGCGCGGCGGTGCCTTACTTTGGAGTGCGGCGGCAAGGTACTCCGCGACGCCGCTTTGCCTGGTGATTGAATCTATTGCGAACGGAAAGCGGCGTCGCGGAGTACCTTGCCGCCGCACTCCAAATTAAGGCACCGCCCAATATGGCTAGAGGTCGAGCTTGTTAGCTATGATTGTTTCAATTTCGGCGATGGCAACGCGATCCTGCAGCATAGTGTCTCGGTCCCGAATAGTGACTTGATTGTCTTCGAGCGATTGATGATCCACCGTTACGCACAAAGGTGTTCCCACTTCGTCCTGGCGGCGATAAAGCTTACCGATTCCCGCGGTGTCGTCATAGACCGCTCGCATGGATCCGCTCTTCTGAAGCCGCGACTTGATCTCCTTCGCAAGCGTGACGATGCCTTCTTTATTCTTGGCAAGCGGAAGGACCGCGACCTTGATGGGCGCCAGTTTGTGATGAAGCTTGAGCACCACACGTTTCTCGCCGCGCACTTCTTCTTCTCGATACGCGTCCATCATGAACGCGAGGACCTTGCGATCCACGCCGGCCGACGGTTCGATCACAAAAGGGAAAACGTGCTGATTCGTCTCGTGGTCGAAGTAAGTCAGGTCGGCTGTCGAGTCTGGATTAATTCGCTTGCCGTCCGCATCGACGGGCTTCTTTGAGTGAGCCTTCAGATCAAAGTCCGTGCGATTGGCTATGCCCTCGAGCTCGTCCCATTGTTTTTCAGGGTCCTCGCGATCCGGAAAGAAGCGATATTGAAGATCAACACAGCTCTTGGCGTAATGAGCCAGCTCAGTTCCCGGTTGTCGATACTTTCTCAAATTCTCCGCTCGCATTCCCAGGGCGATGTGCCAGTCATATCGATCTTCAACCCAGCGCTCGTGCCATTCGTCGTCGTTGGTCTCGCCGGCCTTGAGAACCTGCGGCGGCTTAACAAAGTACTCGATCTCCATCTGCTCGAACTCGCGCGTCCGGAAGATGAAGTTGCCGGGCGTTATCTCGTTTCGAAAAGCCTTGCCGATTTGCGCGACTCCGAACGGCAACTTGCGATTCGTACTGTCGAGGATGTTTTTGAAATTGACGAAGATTCCTTGCGCAGTCTCCGGCCTAAGATAAGTAAGCCCGGAGCCGTCTTCAACCGGGCCAACCGTAGTCCTGAACATCAGGTTGAATTGACGCGGCTCAGTAATATCCGTCGAGCCGCATTCGGGACATTTCCCGCCTTCAATTTTGTCGGCCCGCAGTCTCGCGTTGCACTTTCGGCAATCGACCAGCGGGTCAGAAAATGTTTCTTCGTGGCCCGAGTACTTCCAGACGAGCCGGTTCATGAGGATTCCGGCGTCGAGGCCGACCATGTCATCGCGCTCATAGACGACGGAGCGCCACCACGCGCGCTTGATGTTGTTCTTGAGTTCGACGCCAAGAGGCCCGTAGTCCCACACCGATCCCAACCCGCCGTAGATATCGCTCGATTGAAAGGCAAAGCCCCGGCGCTTTGCAAGACTCACAATAGTTTCAATATCAGTCATCTAGCTTGTCGTTCCTATCAGCTCAGAAAATCTCGTTGCGTTGAATCTAAAACTATACAACATCCCTGGGAGCGCAGGCATCCTTGGCTGCCGGGCGTGTGCTAGATCGCGATTCAGCAGGCAAGGATGCCTGCGCTCCCGGGTTGTCACTTCGCGCGGGGGTCCATCTTCACCATCAGCGGTTGAGTGTAGCTCTTGCCATTGACCGTGAGATTGACGGTGTAGCTTCCCGGCAGTGCGCGAGCTTCGCCTCCACGACCGAATATGTCGGCGCCTCCGCCGCCTCCACCGGCGCCTCCTCCGCGCCGCCCGCCGGGAGCTGGGGTCGGGCGAAGGTCCCACACCCAGCGATGCATCCCGGCCGCAGTCGAAAGCGGCTCCGGTGTCCGTCGCCAGTAGGCCGGAATGTTGAGCGTCTCCGGATTCACCGGCGGCGGCCGATCTTCACTCGAGTAGCGGCGAATCACTTCTCCTGAGGGATCGAAGATCTCGATTGTCACCGCGCCTCGCGCGGCTGAACCGAGGTAGTAATCAATGAGCGCGCCATAAGCAGGATTGTCTGCCAGCGGCTCATCGCGAGGCTGAGGTGTTCCGTTCTCGCTTGGAGGCGGGAAGTTGATCGCATCTGCAGGCCGAAACAGAAACGCGTCTGCCTGAGCTACATCGCTCGAGATCTGGCGCAACGCCGTTATGTCATCGAGCACCCAAAAGCCCCGCCCGTGCGTTCCTACAATCAAGTCGTCCCCGTGAATGACAAGGTCGCGCATCGAGCACGCCGGCAAGTTGAGCTGAAGCGATTGCCAACGGTCTCCGTCGTCAAACGACACGAACACTCCCAACTCGGTTCCGGCGAACAGCAAGCCTTTTCGCGAGGGATCTTCCTTCACCGTTTGCATGTAGACGCCTGCAGGAAGACCATTCGTGATCTTCTGCCAGCTCTTGCCGGCGTCACGCGTGCGATAAAGATGAGGCTCGTAGTCTTCGAGGCGATGCCGATCGACGGCGGCATAAGCTTCGTTCACGTCGAAGTGTGAAGCATCCATCATCACTACTTTGCTCCACGGCGTAAGCTCAGCCGGAGTGACGTTCTGCCAGGTCTTTCCATCGTCCGTCGTTACATGAATCAGCCCGTCATCAGTGCCTACCCAGATCGTCGGCGCGCGCAGAGGCGAGGGAGCGATCGTGTAGATCACGCCTCGGCGTTTGTCCTTAGGCGCATCGGCGGCGGTTGCCTCGTCGAGGTTTGGGGGCACGCCCGGATCTTCCCTGGTCAGATCGGTGCTTATGGTAGCCCAGCTTTCACCGCCGTTGGTGGTCTTGAAAAGAAACTGATTGCTGAAGTAGAGCGCGCGTTGATCGGCCTGGGAGAAAACCAGCGGCAGCGTCCACGTGTGACGAGCCGGCTCGGTCATGCCGCGTTCGGGCGAGACAATTTTCGTTTCGCCGGTGATTACATTCCAGCGGTCGACCCGGCCGCCGAACAGAATCTCAGGATGGAGCGGGTCCGGCGCTGTGTAGTCCGACTCACCGCCGGCCCCGACCGGCGTCCATTCGTGCATCGAGATTTCCGCGTGCATGCTTCGTGAAGGCACTCCAACGGAACCGCTGTCCTGCTGCGCGCCGGTCACCCAATACGGAAAGCGGTTGTCGGCTGCGACGTGATACAACTCCGCGGTCGGCTGGTTGTACCACGAGCTCCATGTTTGCGCTCCGTCGACGCTCACAACCGCGCCCTGATCGCTGCCCAGAATCATTCGATTCGGATCGTCCGGATAAATCCAGAGTTGGTGGTAATCATCACCACCTGGCGCGCCCTTGATCGGCGTCCAGCTCTTGCCCGCATCGGTCGAACGATAGAGAGATGTGTTGGAAACGTAAACGATGTCCGGGTTCTTTGGATCGACTACAGTCTTGCAAAAGTACCAGCCTCGACCCCAGAGGCGATTGTCGCCGGTGAGCCTGGCCCACGTAGCTCCCGCGTCATCCGAGCGGTACAGCCCGCCCTCCTTCGCATCGACGATCGCATAGACTCGATTGCGATTGGACAAAGCGACAGCCAGCCCGATGTGACCGACGCCTTCGGTCGGCAATCCATTTGTTAAGGGCTGCCAGGTTGTGCCGCCGTCCGTTGATTTGAAAATGCCTCCGCCCGGTCCATAAGACGGAGGGTAGATGCTCCATGGCGGACGACGTGTGTTCCACAAGCTCGCGTAGATGATCTGTGAGTTCTGCGGATCAAATGCGAGATCGATAGCGCCGACGTTGTCGTTCTTGAAGAGGACCTTTTCCCACGTTGCTCCGCCGTCGCGCGAGCGATAAACCCCTCGATCCGGATTCGCTCCATAAGCGTGGCCGAGCGCGGCTACAAAGACGACGTTTGGGTTCTTCGCATCGACAAGGACCCGGCCTATTTGCCGCGTGCCATCCAGACCGATGTGCATCCAGGTCTTGCCGGCGTCGGTCGATTTGTACATTCCGTTACCGTAGGAAATCTGCGAGCGCATATCGGCTTCGCCGCTGCCGACATACACGATGTCGGGACTGGACGGCGCGACTCCGATTGCTCCGATCGACGCGATCGGCTGCGAGTCAAACACCGGGGCCCACGAGCGCCCTGAGTTTGTAGTCTTCCACACACCGCCGCCGACCGAACCGAAATAAAATGTGTTGGGTTTTCCGGGCACTCCGGAAACGCCGTTGACTCGCCCTCCTCGAAACGGACCGATCATCCGCCAGCGAAGCCCCGAATAGAGTTTTGCATCGTATTGCTGCGCGAGCAGCCTGGGAACCAGCGCGGATCCGCCGGTAAGAATCGCGGCGGCGATGGCCATCGCCGACAATGCACGCAACAAGACTCGCTCGATATCTGACATAGATCGCCCCTTTGCTCGACGAAGGATACACCAAAATTCCAACTGTCCGCGAAGAGGAATTGCGGCGGGTCGAGATGCCGGCCTGATAAAACTCTGCGTCCGCAGCGTGCGCCGCGGTTTTTCCTGCTCAGTGGCTCGGAATCAACCGCAGAGGACGCCGAGGACGCCGAGGAGAAACGCGAATGTGAGCGAGCACACACTATCACCCCACTACTGTTTTGTTGGTGGTGTCCTAAAGTTGTATTGGTATTCACAGACGCATGACGACTACCTCAGGCCCAGTGACGAACATATTTGGAGTGCGGCGCGGTCTGTGCGTACGCGCCGCTTTGGCTGCTTTGAATCGCCACCAAGAGCCAAAGCGGCGCGTATGCACAGACCGCGCCGCACCCCAAAAAGCCGCGCCGGTTTCTTCGTCGACCAACACAACTTTAGGCCACTACCGTTTTGTTGACTTCTCAAAGAGGCCGATCAATCATTGGCACTATGGGAAATGATGCTCACGCAAAGCCGATTTTCCTGCCGAGAGGAGTTGCCGGCCCCGAAAAGCTCGTCGGGTACATAGCAGAACCCGCCGGCGGCATCGAGGCTATTGATCTGCTGGCGGGCGGGCCAGATTGGCGCACCGAAACCGACGCCTGGCCCGCAATCGTGATTGAGAAATGGTTGGCTGTGGTTTGTTTCGCGCGCGACCTCCCAGGCGCCCTTCAGGTGGTTGCGCTTGATCGAAGCAAACAAGGCGAGCCGGCAGTGGAATCCGCTCCCCTCGTGTTCCCGGATTGGGTTTCCGCAGCCATCATACCAGGGGAATTATTCAGCTACCGGGTGAGCGCTGACGGGAGAGTACTGATATTCGAATGGGAAGCACACGCGCGTTATCGAGGTGGAGCGCCGCCGCCGGCCTCCGTCCTGGCGCAGGCGACTAGAGACGCGGCCGGTATTTTCCACGTTGATATAGAGACAGGTGAAGTCAAAAGCCTTCCCGCTCAGAAGCAGACTGAGATTTCACTGCCAGCGGTCTGGCGGCAACAGAGTATGTTTTCTTACCAGATGGGACCTTCATCGTCGTGGCATACGGAACCCTGGTCGGTTGATGACAAATTCGCCGTTATCATCGGGGAAGTCCTCGAAGATCAGCAATCACTAAGGCTGCTGACTTGGAATTCAAAGACTGGACAAGTCGAGGATCCCGTTGCGCTCGCAACCGGGCCTGCGCTTGTATCTTACGTAACACCAGATGGCCGCAATCTTTTAGTTCATTCGGAAGGGGCGGAATCACGCGCAGGGGACAGTCGGCCGTGGCGGCTCTTTTCGGTTATAACAGGAAAGAGACTGGCAACACTGAATTACGAGGCCGGTGCGCAAGACGCGTGTGTTATCGATTCTAATCTGTATTACGTCGTTGAAGACCCGGCGTCCGGTCATAGGACTGACGGCGATCTTGTTAAGTACAGGATGAAGGCCGTTGACATCATCTCCGCCAAGCCGCTTTGGGAACGCGAACTATCGGAACAGCGCACTCGCAAGCCATCGGCCCTAAGACAGTGATGTGACTTTCACTGCTTTTTGCTGAGCGCCCAGAAATTCGCGCTAACACTGGCAGGCTTTAACCGGCACTCAACGGGCTGAAATGTTCACCTCACTCAACTGCTAAAGGAGAATAGAACGATATGAAGTCGAAGAAACCGAAGAACGAACCCAAACGAGGAAAAAAGCGAACACGCAAGGACTCTCAGAATAGCAAGCCCGGCAGCCCGACAAGAGCAACGGCGAGCAAAGAAACCGCGGCAGGAGAACGACAGTTAACCAGGGCGGACCGACTGGTAGCGAAGGCGAGAGGCTTGAACATAGGACAAGTGAGCGCCCTCCAACGCAGACGCAACCTAACCGCTGAAGCTTTGAAAAAAGTGCCTGACGACGTCTTGAAGCGCGCGGTCCGCCGTCTGGATTATCCCGATATGGCGCGCGCCAGAGAAGCATTCAGACTGCTTCAACAAAAGAACGAGGACGGCGACATTCCATCCAATGCACTGCAAAATGCGCTTAAGCAGCTCGACAGCACGCGTGCGCGGCCAAGCGGAGTTCAACCTCAAGTGGTAGCAGGCATCCCAACGGGCGCGCAAGTTACGCCGTCAGCGCTGATGGGCCCGGTCGTTATGCCTACGGCCGGACTCAATCCCGCGCACACCGGCTGGACGTCGTTGGGGCCGGGCAACATAGGTGGCCGCACGCGCGCGATCGCTCCGCATCCGACCCTTCAAAACACGATGTGGATCGGCAGCGTCGGCGGCGGCGTATGGCGCACGGATAACGCGGGCGTGGCATGGACCCCCGTAGATGATCTGATGGCGAACCTGGCAGTCACATGCCTGGTTATCAATCCCGCCAACCCCAACATCATCTACGCGGGAACCGGCGAGGGCTTTTCTAATGTTGACGCGCTACGCGGCGCAGGCATCTTCGCGACCACGAACGGAACGAATTGGTCGCAATTGCCAGCCACGGCCGGCGTGAACTTTCGAAGCATTAACCGTTTGGCGATCTCAAAGGACGGTAAGGTTCTTCTTGCCGCGACCCCCAACGGGATTTTTCGCAGCGCCGATCCTGATCGTCTGACGTGGACTCAAGTATCGACGGCTCCCATCAGCGATGTTGACTTTCACCCGACCAGCAACACAAATGCCATTGCCGGCGGCCTGAATAACGGTCAGGCCTTTTATTCGACGGACGGAGGGCAGACCTGGAAAACCGCAACTCATTCGACTCCGTGGAGTGGGCGAGTCGAATTAACTTATGCGGCGAAGAACCCCCTCACCGTTTATGCCTCCGTGCAGATGAACAATGGAGGCGAGATCTGGCGCTCGACAGATGGCGGCAAATCCTACAGCCGCCGAAACACTGAGCTCAAGAATGGAGCGCACGCAACCTATCTTGGCGATCAGGGTTGGTATGCCAACACCATCTGGGCGGGCGACCCAGGCAACTCGGACCTGGTGATCGTAGGCGGCCTGGATCTCTACAGAAGTACCGATGGAGGCAACAAACTCGTCGACATCAGCACCTGGTGGGACAAGCGTTCGGCCCACGCCGACCAGCACGCCATCGTCGCTCACCCGGGCTACAATGGAACGACTAACAAGACCGTCTTCTTCGGCAATGATGGCGGCATCTACAAGGCGAATGACGTCACAACGGTCGGCAATGATGCTCACCTGCCGCGCGTCAGCGGATGGCTGGAACTTGATAACACCTACGGCGTGACACAGTTCTTCGGCGGAGCAGGCAATGCAACCTCCGGCACAATCATCGGTGGCGCACAGGATAATGGCACGCTTCGATTCAGGCCGCTGGACGGCTCCGAAAAGTGGTCGGAGATGTTTGGCGGTGATGGAGGATGTTGCGCGGCAGACCCCGCCGATCAAAAGATTTTCTACGGCGAATACGTCTACCTGAACATTCATCGCAGCACGGACGGCGGCGCCAGCTCGGATTACATCAGCGGGCAGTTTTGGAACGGTTCTCAGTGGACGTGGAAGCCTGTTCCCTACCGAATCACTGACGCCATGAATCAGAAAGCGCTTTTCATTGCGCCCTTTGTGCTCGATCCCAACAACTCGAGCCGAATTTTGGGAGGAGGCATCTCGCTCTGGCGGACGAACAACGCCAAGGCGCCCAACACCAACAACACAGGTCCGGTCTGGACTGCCATCAAGGGGAGCGTGGGCGCACGGATTAGCGCGATCGCCGTGGCCGCCGGTAATTCTGATGTGATCTGGGTAGGGTATGACGATGGGCAGGTCTTCAAGACGGTAAATGGAACGCAGGCCAATCCATTGTGGCAGAAGATAGATCACACCGGCTCTAATCCGTTGACTCCTGCCCGCTACTGCACGCGAATAACCATTGACCCTAAGAAAATCAATGTCGTTTACGCATGCTTTGGCGGATACAACAGAGGCAATGTATGGAAGACGACAGACGGCGGAACGAAGTGGAGCAACATAGGAAACTCGCTGCCCGAGGCTCCCGTGCGAAGCCTCGCCGTTCATCCTCGGAAAACTAATCTCGTTTATTTAGGTACTGAGGTGGGAGTTTTTGCCAGCGAAGACGGGGGAGCGACCTGGTCGCCAACCAATGAAGGGCCGACCAACTCTTCGGTTGACGACCTGTTTTGGTTGAAAGAGATTCTGGTCTGCGCTACCCATGGCCGTGGGATGTTCACCATTAATCTCTCCAGTGTGTAGCACGTTCAGTGTGGCCGGAAAAAAGGGCCGGACCGCTTTCAAAGAATCTGTTGGGAAAGCGGCCCGGCCAGGGTGATTAAGGATCAGCTTCGAACAAAGGTGGTTAGCCGATTGTCAGCGTGTTGACGACTCGATCGAACTGTTTTCCGATGGCCGACGCAAAAGGCGCCGAGGCCGCGCTGACGCTTCCGGTTTCGTTGCCGCTGTTGAAATCATGCGCGCCGTGCAGCGTCATATTATCCGGCGCTCCGGCTTTCTTGGGTGGGAAAAACAGGGTCAGCCACAGTTGAGCAGTATTGAACTTGGCGGTCCCGCAACTGACTCGCTTCACGCTGGAGTAGGTGCCGACTGGTTTATTCTTTTGTAAGACGGTTCCACCTTCAATCTGCCAGCGGATGCCGGCGTCCTCGACATTGTTCAAACATTCTCGAACTAGAGTATAGGTTACGCTCATCTTTATCTCCTTAACGGTTAGTTTAGTGGTGATAGAAATTTCATTTTCGGCCTAACTACGCCGAACTGATTTTGCGGGAGACGTCGTTCACACTCCGTCCCCTGATATATCTAGACGCAAGAACTAAGGCGGGTACTTCAGAAAAAAACGCACAGGTCCGATCTTTCTTGATATGGAACGGCAGGGGAATTTGAAATCGAGCCTAACTGGCGACCGCGTTTAGCGAGGCCAACGAATTCATGTATAATGGAAATCCGGAAGGCACATGATCCAAGGTCACGGTTGCGCTTGAGAGCCGCCACGAGATAGCGAGCCACTCAGAGATTCACTCTCGATGTTTGCGAATCCTGAAAAATCTTCACTGGGAAGTTAGGACAAACGCACTGACCGTTTCGCAACTGGCCCGAGAGTCGCGGGCGCGCTTTTAAATGGAAAATCTGACACATACCCTGCTGGGGCTCTCAATGGCTAAGGCAGGGCTCGAACGCGCGACACCGCTTGCGACCACAGCGCTTGTGGTTTCTTCGAACCTCCCCGACATAGACGTGCTCAGTCGTCTTGAAGACGGAACGGTCGGATATCTGCAATATCACCGCGGATTCACGCACGGGTTTGTAGGACTGGCCATCCTCGCGGCCGCGTTGACCCTTGTGTTGATGTTCCTTGATCGAAGGTTCCGCTTGAGGCGCGACCCGTTCAGGAGGCCGCTTAGGCCAGTCCGCATATTCTTCATCGCGTATCTTGGCGGACTCGGCCACATGTTCATGGATTTCACCAACAACTACGGTGTTCGTCCGTTTCTGCCCTTCAGCAATCGATGGTTCTACGGCGACATCGTCTTTGTCGTAGATCCATGGATCTGGCTGATACTAGGCGGAGGTGTCGTATGGCTTACGACAACTGACGCCGCGCGCAAACTCATCTGGCTGGTGATTGGAACGCTCGCAGCTTTGGCGGTAGCGTTCGCCCTCAGGCACCCTTACGATTCGCAGACGATGGCAGTGCCAACCATGGCTCGAGGCATTTGGTTTGTCGGGCTGGCGGTCGTCGTGGCCGGCTGTGTGTTTCGGTGGCGTCGCTCGGGCGAGAAGCTCGCCAGGTATTCGTTGATGCTGCTCTGCATTTATTACAGCGGGATGTGGATGGCGCATCAGTCGGCACTGAAAGAAGCGCGGTCGTCGTTGAAGGCCCCCGGCGTGACCTCGATGGCCGTCTGGCCGGCGCCCGCAAATCCTGTGATGTGGCAAGCAGCCGCGCAAACAGGCGGCGCGGTTTATACGCGCAACGTCAACCTCGCCGACAAACAGGAGCAGTGGCGAGAGCAACCGGCGCTCGATCCAAAGTTCGTTGAAGCGTTACGACAGTCAGACGACTCTCGAGCCTTTCTGGATTTCATGCGATACGGCACAGCGAACGTCGAAGAGCGTCCGGATGGGATGACAGTCATTTTGTTGCGTGAACTTCGCTTCAGCTTGACGATGCGCGTTGAGCTCGATCGCGACATGACCGTCACTTCCACGGAGGTGCACTGGTTTTGAGGTACACTGGTTTTGAAGGGGCGGCTTCTTAGCGTGCTTTGCGGTTCTTTGCGTCTTTGCGTTGAGAATTCTCATTCGCGAAGCATTCTCAACGCAAAGACCCAAAGAACCGCAAAGCACGCTAAGTCGCAATCTCTGTTTACCGCGGAGGGCGCGCGTAAAAGCATTAGTATTGCCGTGCTAACCACGGCACAATAGAATTGAAGACACCAGGAATGAACACGATAAGCATACGCCCGGGTTTCGTGCCTTATACGCTTGCAGCCGCAGTTGTGATGACTGTGGGTTCGGCGCTCCTCAAACAGGGGTGGCCCGTCGCGGCTCTCGCAACGTGGGCGCTTCTTTTGCCGATTGCTCTGTTTGCCGTACTCGACCGCATCGAGTTTGACGGCCAGGCAATTCGACATCGCGGACCGCTTGCGTTCCTGCTGACCCATCTGTTTCGATCGCGGCGCGACTTGCCGGTCTCCGACATCGAAGCGATCACGACCGAAACAACGCGATTGAGTTTCGCGACGGGTGACGCGCGCATCAGCTACCATACTCGCGTCAGCGGAGCGAGCGTCGAGATAGTCGTTCGATCGCACCGGTCTACCTACGAACCGTTTATCAAGGCGCTGTTTCGCGCGGCCGGCCCGCAAAAGCTCGATCCGCGGTCGTTTGAGATCTACGAGTACTTCGAAACCGGCAATGCACTGAAGGGCTCGCCTATTCTCAAGAGCGACATTGCGGCAATGCCCGCGCCCGCGCTACGCCGAATCGGAAACTCGCTGAAACTGGCAGGCAAGATCGCGCAGGCGTCGAGCTACTTCCGAGTCGCCTACGAAAAGGAGCCGCGGAATCCGCAGCTTCTGTATGAGATGTCGCGGTTCTTTCGCACCTCCGCCCAAAGCGAAGACACACGGTTGCTGCAGCGCTCGGATGCGTGTTTGAGACTGGCGTCGCGTCTGGCGGGCGACGAAGCGGAGCTGATCGAGCGAATCGGCGAGGCGTTTTTCGAGCGACTCGATTTCAAACGCGCGTCTGAATGTTTTCACCGCGCGTTGGCGCTCGATCCGGCGCGCTTCCGTTCGAACCTCGGACTGGCGGAGATCGCGCTTCGCGACGGTAAGCTGGCTCACGTTGCGCATTTCTACAATGCGGCGGCTTCGAGCACCGACCGCGCGTTGGCGAGGATGGCCGGCAGGGAAGCCCGTTACTATGGCCGGCTGATGGATGATGACGATTTTCTGGAAGCCGAGCTTCGGCGCATTCGCATATCGAACCAGGTGAGGTGGGCGAAGCGGCTTTCAGCGATGACGTTCTTCAGCGCGTGGTTGATCGGCGGCATCCTGGGGCGATTGTCGATGCAGGTGGAGAACTTCGGTTGGGCGATTATGGCGACCTCGGGGTTGATCTGGTGCGCGTCAATGTTCACGATGCGCCTGGTGCGCCGCCGCAGCGCTTAGAGGGGCATGAATTCTATTACTTACTGCCTACTTTCGTAGACTGAAGGTAAGTATGTAATTGACGTCGCTTTATCTGAACTCTCGTGATATAGTGCGACCTGCCTAATCGGGTCGGTGGTCATGCAAGTCACTCAGGATCCTTTTCTGCAATCGTTGCTCTTCAGCTAGCTACTTTCAAATCAGTGTTGACCATCGTTGCTGATAGGGAGGTGCCCCTTGAATATAGTTCGTATCGTAGCGCTAATCTTGATTTTGGCGGTTGGCATCTTTGTAGCATTATCTCCAGGGGTGATTTACGCACCTACTCCTAAGATCGTGCTGTATTTCCTGATTTCACTTCTGCCCGCAATCATGTTCGGTGCAGAAGCTTCATCTAAATTCGAGTTCAAATTGCCGGGTTTTTGCTTTACCACTGCTGGTGCTTTTGCCGCATGTCTGGGCATATTGCTTGTTCTCGCACATCTCTCCAAACCGGAAGAGAAGATCGCGGTATATCATGTCTTTGATCAGAGCGGGCAATCCGTAGCTCTCGACTGGAACGGCGCCCTGGAAGTACCTGTGACCAACCAGGGCCTGACCGTCACTAAGTTCGTCGATGGAAATACCGTTATTCTGATTTTTCCTGAGCAAGTAGGCGATGCGGAGCTTCGGGTTAAACAGTATTCGTCTGGCCCGACCTATTCGGGCTCGGTCGGTTATGCCGGCAGCAGAACGGTGAAACTCTTTCTCGGGGATCAACTAAAGCTAGCTGGGCGATAGGAGGGGGTGAATTATGAGAAGCCGTTTGGTTTGCGGAGCGCGGTTAGTTATTGTCCTTCTTCTTTTCCACGAAATCCTTGTCAACGACATTTCTGCCCAGGATTCCACCGGTCAGTTAGAACAGCTAAGGAACAAGTACCCGTGGGGTAGTATCTACCTGACGTACATCCCTATTTCCGACCTTACCACGATTCTTAGCAATTCATCACAATTTCCAGAAGTATCCAAGAAGGAAAGCGAAGAGGTAGTAAGGATCCTACAGAAATTCCTCAGCACGCATCAGCGGCCTCGACAGAGTGAAGCAATCGCTTTCATGGAGATAGATCTCAATAGAATAGAAGCCGGGTTCAAGTGGGCAACCGACAAGGATGGGGTGATAAGTAAGATCCCATGGGACCAGAAACAAGTTGCGAGAGTAGCAGATTTATGTGACAGATTTCTAAATGGTAACTTGGTTGTGCGGCAGATTACGTCACAATCCACGCCGCCTAAAGTCATTCAAATAACCCATGAAGACATCAAGCCCGGTAGAGAAACTGAGCACGAAAGACTAGAAGCCGCCTACGTAGCTGCGTTCCGAAGAGCAGAGTGGCCTGTTCACCATCTAGGCATGACATCGGTTTCAGGGTCTAGTAGCGCGTGGTTCTTGAGTAGCTACGCGTCGTTCGAGGATTTCGAAGCGGTCCAGCAGAAGCTCTCAAAGGATCCCCAGATGCTTAGGGAATTCGACAGACTTAGTGCGCTGGATGCAGAATTTCGTACAGCGCAGCGGGACATCGTTGCCGAGTATCGTGAAGACCTTAGCAATGAACCGATGATTAATATATCGCTGCAGCGTTATATGACTATTAAAACCGTGCGCGTGCGACCTGGACACGAAGCGGATTTTGAAGAAGTGAGGAGGATCGTGAAGTCCGGGTATCGAAAGGCAAACGTAGACGAACATTCCATCGTGTACCACGTTGTGGCCGGCGAGATGGATGGCACATATCTTATCTTCTACCCGATGAAGTCGCTTGCCGAAGCGTATGCCGGTCGAGATATTTATGGTACGAGCATTCAATACGCTTTTGATGAGCAAGTAACAAAACGGGTTCGGGAGCTAGCGAGTGCGGCCATTCTTAGTACTGAAACTGGCGTCTTCGCGTTTAATCCTACGCTTAGTTATGTGTCTCACGAATTCGCAGCGGGTGATCCAATGTTCTGGACTCCGAAGCCTATGACGACGAAGAAACGTACAGCCGCGAAGCCCTAATTTTGAAACTACGGTCAGTAGCAGGGACCGCACGACGCCTCGCAAACCAATACGCTAATGCTAGAATCACTCTGCCTGTCTTTCTAGTCTCTCGATCGGCACGATCAATCGAAAGCGGGTGCCGCGATCATCTTCCGCGGGGCTCGTGAGCTCAAGCGAACCCCCAATCTCTACAACACGCCGTTGAACGATCGCAAGACCAAGACCAGTTCCGCGTGACTTTGTCGAGTAAAACGGCTCGAAGACTCGCTGTTGTACTTCCACCGGAATCCCGGGTCCGGTGTCGGTAACCGAAATGACGAGCATGTCGCTTTGAGAATCAAGGGAGCGGACGCGCGGGTCCGATGCTGCGCGGTGGACTCGAGGGCTCGCCGGCTGGACGGCGGCTTCGATCGTGACGCTGCCGCCGGCTTCGGTTGCCTGGACCGCGTTAAGAACGAGATTGCTGACCGCTTCGCGCAGTGCACCCGCTTGTGTTCCGGTCAACGTAACGTCGCAGTCTGATTCGTTCCGCAATTCAACGTTACGCACCTTTGCTTCGCTGCCGGCAAATGTCACTGTTGCCTTGATCAAATCAGAAAGCTGCACGGGTTGTGAGTCTGCATGGCTCGGCCGCGAGAAGGCGAGCAACTGTGAGACGGTTCGGTTCAGCCGGTCGATCTCGCTGACAATGAGACTCAGGTCCTCGTCGTAGTCGCCGAGAGCTTTTTCTTCACGCATCACCTGCGCGATAGACTTGATTGCGGAGAGCGGGTTCTTCACTTCGTGGGCGACCTGGGCAGCCATCTGGCCAAGCGTCGCCAATCGTTCACGGCTCGCAAGCTCGCGTTCGAGCCGCACCTTTTCTTCGATAAGCCGGCAGCTCTCGACTTCCACCGCGACCTGCGATGCAAGCACGTCCAGTATCGAACGCTTCTCCGACGTGAGGGCGTGAGGTTCAGACGCGATCAACATCAGCCCGACAAGCTCCGACTCCCGTCTCAGCGCGTAGGCTATGGTCGCGTCGAGGGCTTCGAGATCGTCGTCCGTTTCAATAATGTCCGCTTCCCACGCGATCATTTTTTCGGCCAGCTGTTTCTCGCTCTGATGCAGCGTTGCATCAATCGGAACTATACGAACGCTGATCACGTCGAGCCCTCGTTTGATCGTCTCCTCGGTGTAACGCACCAGCGCTGCCAACTCGCCGAAGCCTTCAGCCCCTGAAGACACCTGCCGCACGACATCGCGATACAAACCGATCTCGGTTGCAAAGAGCTTACCGACAACTCGATCGAAAACGCGCATCAACGGCCCCGCAAGCGAGACCATTCCGAGGATGAGAATGACTTCTACCACTCCGGGCGTGATCTCGAATCGATCCACCAGGAACTGATCCAGCCGCCTCACACCGTAGGTATAAACCGCGATGAATACGACCGCGAACATCGCATAGACGAGACTGCCTTTGACTGCTACGTCAACCAGCTTGTAGCGATAGACGTGGTAAGCGACGAAGAAAATCGGAAACAGCGATGAAAGGATGAACAGAATCCACGGCCAGTCATTAGGGCCTGAGCGTAAGACGGCGACGACGACAAACTCAAACAGGCCGTTGAACACGAGCAAAACAGCCACTCGCTTGAAGAAGGCCCGCTCGCGCGCGGCGAAAGCGTCGAGACGGTCCTTCATAGACCAGCACAGCAGCGCGGAAGCAATCATCACCAGCAGATACCAGATCGAATATGGAATCAACAACACACGCAGCTTGAGCAGGTACGGGCGATAATCACCTGAGTTGATCCGATAGATCGCGTAGGGCAGGAACGCCATCGGCAGATAGAGCGCAGCTCCGATCCGCTTCACCGTTCGTTGCTTGAGCTTGCGATAGTTGTCAAGCGCGGCCCAAAACCCGATGTGAGCGTGAAGCAGCGCCGCCGGAAGCAGGGCGACTCCGGTCATCGCAAGCGTATCCCACGCTCTCAACAACGCTGTCAGACGAGCCGGCCCGAGCAGCAACTCATGAAAAGTGATGAACAGATTTCCGAGGAACCACACGCCCAGGCAGAGATTGAGCGCGCTGATCAACCGAACGGGTTGAGTGAGCTTATCGCGCGGGCCGAGCCTTCGATTCCAAATCAGCCACGCGATGTAGAGGTGAAGCGTCGCGCCGGTGGCGAACCCAACAAGCTTGAGGATTTGAATTGGAGACATACCACCGGGGAAGCGGGAGTCGTTCGTGGCTAACGCGCAAGATAACGAGAGCTAAAGCCTGCCTTCGTACAGATCGGCAATGGGGAAGCACAGCTCAAAATGTGAAGAACTCTATCCAAGGATCTCTCTTACTTTCCAGTTAAACCCTGGAAGCAATGGCGTAGTTATTGTGTCTCGAAGGCCAAGGGTGGCGACCAACCTGAGTTTGCTAGAGCGATATACTTGAATCGCCCGCTTCTCAGGATCAACGATCCAATACTCCTTGACGCCATACTTCCTGTAGAGCTGCCGCTTGGCGTGACGATCGCGCCGCTCGTTCTCGGCGCCGGGAGAAAGTATTTCGATAATCAAATCCGGCGCTCCTGAAACTCTAGCGCCGGTGGCTATTTCTTTCTGCCGCTCGTTGCTTACATAGATCACGTCAGGAATTACTCCGCTGAAGTCGCTGAAGATCACTCCCGGCCCGGGCCAGACTTTTCCGATGGGGTTTTCGCGGAGATACTGGCTGAAGGCGAATAAGAGACTAACCACAATACCTTGATGCGTTAAGCTAGGCGCGCAAGACACAAATAGTTCCCCCTCGATAAGTTCGTAGCGGTTTCCATCTTCGGGCATTGAATCGAGGTCCGCTATCGTCAGAATTGGCTCAAGCTTAGCTGCCATCTCGTTCGTTCCTTAAATCAAACCTACCACGCAGCTACCCCTTTGCAAAGATAACGATGGCTAAAGCGTGCCTTCGTACAGATCGGCAATGGGGAAGCACAGCCCAAAATCATTCCAAACCAAATCACCGTGCTCTAGCCGGAAGTCGCCAAATTTCTTCGGATCGAGGTACGCACGGATCAGGGGGTTTCGTGAGTTGCTGAGAAAGGGCTCGAAGTCAATCACCCGGGTGGCGCCATCGCTGAAGTGGAGTCTGAGATTGTATTCGGAAAGCCGTTCGACCTGCACTATCTCGATTACTGCGCCCTCGGCCACCGTCATTTGATCCGCCGCCGAATTGTCTTCGCGTCGATCGCTTTGTGTAGTATGAAATAGTCTATCCATTTCTGAACAATCTCATTCGCATAATGCTTCGTTACGACCTGAAAGTCTCTGAACTCCTGGCTGCTTAGCGGTCTCTTGCCCTTAACCGACGCATATGTGATCTGGATAACATTGCCTTTCTCTATGACGAGCACGGCTTTGCTCTCTCTGCCCTGGCATCTACCATGAACGTGTACTGGCTCATGTTCATTCGAATAGAAGAAGACAATTATTCCAAAGTACTCAAAGAGCTTAGGCATCCGTACCCTATTCTGCCAGCCTCAATTCCTTCGCTCAAGCTCACCACGCAATCGCGTATCTGCCTCGTCTTGGGTCCGCGCCTGCTTCGATCACGCCTGAATCGCTGTTGAATCTGATGACCGTTGGCGCGGAAGGATTTCCCCACGCCGCTTGCATTTCAATCTTGTGGCCGCGCGATGCCAGCTCGTCCTGAACCTGTTTCGCAATGCGGTCTTCGAGATTCAACACGCCTGGGTTGAAGCGATGATCGTCAAAGGAACTCACGAGGTGGAGCGTTTGAAAGCGCGGCGCCTCGACCGCTTCCTGCACGTTCATTCCGAACTCGACGATGTTCAACAGCACCTGGATGAGCGATTGATCCTGGTTATCGCCGCCGGGCGTCGAGAGCACCATGAAAGGTTTGCCGTCCTTGAGCACAAGAGTTGGAGTGAGGGTGATCCGCGGGCGCTTGCCAGGTTGAAGAACGTTCGGATGACCTTCTTCCAGAAGGAACGACTGCATACGCTGGCCGAGCAAGACGCCAGTGTCACCGGCTACGACTGCCGGAAGCCACGCACCCGACGGAGTCGCGCTGAACAGATTACCGTCCTTGTCGATGACGTTGACGCAGGTGGTGTCGTTTGCGCGCTCGGCTTCGGGCACTTTCGATTGGCCGAGAGCGGGATGCGCGCCGTTGTTGATCAGCGGCTTCTTGTTGATCGGATCGCCGGGACGTTGATCGAGCGAGGCGTGACGTTCATCGATCAAGCCTCTGCGCATCGCGGCGTAGTCTTTCGACAAAAGCTCGCTCGCGGGCACGCTCACGAAATCCGGATCGCCGTAGTAGCGGTCGCGATCGGCGAACGCGAGCTTCATCGCTTCAGTCAGCGTGTGAATGTAGTCCGCCGAGTTGTGCTTCATCGCTCGAAGATCGTAGGCCTCGAGCAGGTTCAGCATCTCGAGCATTGCCGGTCCCTGGGCGAAGAACCCCGTTTTGTACACTTCATATCCTCGATACGAAGACCTGGCCGGGGCCTCGACTTTAGCGTGAAATGCCGCGAAGTCTCCGGCTCGAAGCAGTCCGCCGTTCCTTTCGGAGAAATCTGAAATCCGTTTCGCCGTAGCTCCCTTGTAGAAGTAGTCTCGCGCGGCGATCAGTGCTTCGTGCCGTCCGCGCGAAACGGCTTTTCGTTCGGCCGCTACGATCTCGCGAAGTGTGCGCGCGAGATCAGGTTGCGAAAACATCTCGCCGGGTTTTGGCACGCGGCCGCCGGGAAGAAACAGCTTTGCGCTTTCGGGCCATTGTTCAAATATCTTGCGAGTCTTTTCGATGTAGCTCACGCGGAGCTCATCGATCGGAAATCCGTCCGCTAGCTCAATGGCCGGCTGCATGACTTCTCCGAGGGACTTGGTCCCGAACCGGTCGAGCGCCGTCACCACCGCATCGAGGACTCCGGGAACAGTCGCGGGAAGTATGCCGGACGACGGAATCAACCCGGGTTTTGAACCGCCTTCTGAAATCGAGACGTATTCCGGCGTGCCGGTATAGACCGGCCCCTTTTCTGTCACGCCTTTCTTTGCTCTTTCGAGAAAGAACTCTCGCGTGGCCAGACGAGGCGCGATGCCCTGTCCGTTTATTACCGATACGCCGGCGCCGGAGGGCTTGATGAGGACCGGCACTTCGCCGCCGAACGAGAAGTGCGAGAACTCAATCACCGATCCCGCAAGTATCGCGGCGCAACCGGCGTCGATGGCGTTGCCCCCCTGCTGAAGCAGCCGCATGCCGGCTTCGGCGGTCAGCGGATTGCCTGCCGCGACGGCGCCTCGCTTGCCGCGAACTACCGGGCGAAAAGTATCGGCTCCCTGCACAAGCACCGATGAGGTAAAGATCACCATGACTACCAACAGGCGAAGCAAGTCTGCGAGAGTTATCATTTCTTCCTCCGGGTGAAACACGCTTGCGCATACGCGTGTATCTGGAAGTGTCCGAGTAGCCATGCCGCTTGTCAACTGAGGGCGGGTCAAGTATCGAGCGCGGAAACAAGCCGAGATTGGAGCGGCCGTCTATTTGCGGTCATCGCTCTTGTCATCTTCAAATGTGTAAGCAATGTCCTCGAACGTGTCTTTTCCGACGCCGCGAATCTTATCTATCTGTTCGAGGGATTCGAAGCGGCGCGCAGGAAGCGAGCCTCGCGTTTCAAGGATGCGCTGCGCGAGTTTGTGGCGAATCGAGAAAGCCTTGCGGGAACGAGGTCCGAAGCCCGGGTTGTCGGAGATGCCGTAGGTGATTTCATCCGCCGTCTGCGCGTTGTTGAAGAAATCCAATATCCGCCGCGCGTGGTCCTGTTTGATGGATGCCGCCTGCCTGGCCGTAACAGAGGTCACATCGAGAGGGACCTCGAGAATGTAATATGGCACACGGCCGTCGATCGTTGTGTCGTCGCGTGTGACTTCCAGCGCCCGTTCAAAGTCACCCGAAGCGTTTGCGCGCAGAACGATGCCATATCGCAACGGGACATCGTCTATGGACGCCACCTTCACGACTTGAAAGTTGTGCACGGCGCCGTCGCTCATTTTGGAATACTGCGTGAGCCCGTCGCCCGGCTCGAAGTCGATAATCTGTCCCTCGTGCTGTCGCGAATCAAACTGCAGATAACCCATATTCTCGAGGACCTCCACGACGCGCATTTCGAGTTGCACGTACTCTTCGGCATCGGCGGGCGCTCCGGTGATTCCTACGTGCAAGCGTTTCTTGGTGGCGCCGCTGCTTCTGAAAGACGAATAGTACTCGACCGCGCCCCGCTTCAGCTTTTGTGTGGAATAGAGTGAAGAGATTTCAAACTTGTACTCGAGCGCCCCCAGGTTAATCGAGAGGGCAGGCTTATCATTAAAAACGGTGATGTAATCCAATACCCTTTGCTCATATTGAAGGTCTTGTTTGTCCACAATCACCGCCCAGGCGTCGACGGTCAGCGGCTCAGGCGAAGTGTGCGAGATGCGAACCACCCGGTGAAGTCGATTCTCGTGTTCGGTGTCCGGTTCAAGCCTGACATCCGCGCGGATGATTGTGCCTTCGGGAACGGGATTTCCGCTTGGAGTTTTGCCGTCGCAGGCGAGACTGATCAGCTCATAACTGTGAGCCGCGGCGTTGCTGAGGATCTCGACGTCCGTTTGACCGGCTGGAATTGCCAATGCTTTTCTGAACAACTGCCGGTTTGCCGCCGGCGCAAGCACGAAGAGTTTTTGCGAAATAACGTAATCGCTAAAGTTCTTGATCCCGGTCCGCCAGCTTCCCGGGCCGGTATTGACAAACGTAACTCTCAGGTTGAAATCGCGCGTCTCAATCTCGCCAATCGGAAGCGAGGTCTTTGCCTGATCGAAGTTGACTTCGGCATTGAGTAATTGAGCAGCCGCCGGGATAGAAACCCTGAAGGTGTCGCTACACTCTCCCGTGAGAAAGCCGATCTTTGCCGACACGGCTACGAATACTTCCGAAGGCAGAGTTTCAGCGTCGAACGCCACAATAAACCGAGGATGCTGCGGATCATCCACGTTGAAGTATCTGCTTGGCGGGAAGGCCGGGGGCTTGCCCTGGCCGACGGTTTCAGCGGTTGGACCGAAGTAAGCTACATAACCGTCGGGTATGACATCGGGCGGTTTGAAGGTAATTATCATGTATGAGCCATCAACCGAGACCGCAAGATCTTCCACGGCGGCAGGAAAAGCAGGAAACACGGTAACTGCATTCTCGGGATTGGCGCCTGCGGCCGCCTGACCGGCTGCGATTTTGGTCAAGCGCTGGGTCACCAGGCCGCAGTCCAGCGTAAACTCGTTACAATCATTGCCAGTTATCGTATTGAGGTAGTCCGCCGACCAGCGATAGTTGAAGCTCGCCCTCTTCTCTAAACATGCTTGAACGTAGTTTGCGGGCTCTTTTTGAGCCCAGTAAAGCGAGTCGGAATCGAAGATCAAAGCGACAGAATAGTTTGAGTCGACGTGGAACCTCTTGATGGCGTCATTTATTCCCGGGTGATGATAGGTTTCATTGGTAACTTGGTTTATCACTTCAGTTTCTCCGGCTTTTATGTCATCGACCGAGATGTCGTGAGTGCCGGTGCACGCTTCATCGCTTTTGCCTGACTCCCCGCCCCATTGCTCGCCGTGAAAGCTAAAGACGTCTACAAGCGGACCGTCTTGTGGGAGCAGCGCCGCCATCAGTTCAGGCAGGAGCTCATCAAGCGAAGTTATGGCAATGAGGCGCGCGCGCGTACCCGTTCCAACTTTGAGGAGATCGTTTATCCAGCCGGCCACCATCTTGATCCACGGCGTTGCATTCGCGACCGGGATTGTCTTGTTGCCTGGTTCATTGAATATCTCGTATATCACGTTCCAGTAAGGCATCGTCCGGTTCACTATCTGAGTTACGAACGTCTTCTGTGCGTTGGCAGGCGGACTTCCCTCGTTCACATTGCAGAACAGCCCGAGCCCGTTCCGCAAAGGTTGTCCATCTTCATCACCGAAATAACCCGCCTTGGGATCGACATTACCGGTTGTGTTGTTTGCTACATTGAACGGATGAAAGTCCCATGTGTCTTTCTTGAGCATCTGGCTGCTGAAGAGTGAAAGACATACGATGATCCCTCGGTCGCGGGCATTCTTGATGAATTCAGACAGGCGGTCCAAATAGACGGTGGAAACATTCTCCAGGTCGTACTTGTGCCCGTCTTTGTTCCCGTAGGGGGTGTACTCGAAATCGAAGAGAGGGAAAACGAACAGCCGGCAAAAGTTTATTTTGTATGCCTGCAACCGGTCGAGGTAGTCCTCAAACATCATGCCGTACTTGCCGCCGCTGAGAATCGGCGGTGGGAGTTTCTTAGGGTACTCGGGAAACTCTGTTGCTTCAGGATCGAGGAGGCTCCACAGTTCGATACCCCGGTCGGCGCTAAGACCGGCGAGCTCCAGAAAATAACTAAACCCGCACAGGTTCACTCGCTGATAAATTTCCAGGCCATTCTCATCCATCGCGCGAAGATACAGGTCATACTTCAGCTCCGTGTCGGCAGGTAATGGCTCGCCGGGCATCGTGGTCGGCCGTACTGATAACATTGCGGGGTCAGGTTTCGACGGCGTCGTCATGTTTTCCTCCGGATGTTCTATTGCGAGAGTATGGCCCTGGCTCTGTAATCAATGCTATGAAGCAACGGATCAATAACATGTCGATTTGTTGAAGTCAATGGCTGGTCGTGTCCTAAAGTTGTGTTGGTCGCCGAGGAAACCGGCGCGGCGTTTTTTGGAGTGCGGCGCGGTCTGTGCGTGCGCGCCGCTTTGGCTGCTTTGAATCGCAACCAAGAGCCAAAGCGGCGCGTACGCACAGACCGCGCCGCAGTCCAAATATGGGAATGGCACTGGCGGCTTCTGCGCGCCGGTTCGAATGTAACGTACCGGCGCATGGCCTGGGTCCTAACGTGGGGAGGAGTCGAGGATTGTGGTTGCGATTCGTTCGCGATCGTGTTTGCGGCGGACCTTCCGCCGGCGATCGGTGCCTTCGTTGTCGATCCAGGTTACGCCCGCGATGACGATCAACGTATCCGCGGTGTAACGAATGGATCGCCTGCGTTCCTGTTCGCGGCGCTCCTTATTGATTCGTCTCTCGACGCCGTGCCATGAAGACATCAATCGCCTCGTTGCGGAGATGTTTCGGGAGGCTCGGGACGTTTTCACATCGGTGAGCGCTGCCCTGTAATACTAAAAGACCGATTAGTATCCTCTTTTCAGTAATCGGTCAAAATAACTGAGCGCCCGACAAACTTCAGTTTGTCGTGGTGGGCGTCGATTCTTCGCATAAGCCGACAAACTGAAGTTTGTCGAACATGTTGAAGGCCGCTTGGCGGCTCACGCGCGAGGCGCCTGCTCGGCCACTGTCATTCGCCTGAAAAACAAGGCTCCGGTTGAAGGGTTGGCGTACTCACCCGGTGAGCTTTCAATTGCGGCAAGCGAGTCCGCCTCATCTCCATCGAAAGCTCTTTCTCTAACCGCGGCGGCTTCGCTCGAGATTTGTTCAACCTTCTCGATAACGCGATCTCGTTCCGCCCGCATCGCCTCGAGCTTTAGCAGCAGGCGATTTATTTCGGTCTGGCGCTCCCCTATTTCCCTGTTGAGCAGGAACTCTTCTTCCTCAAAGGCGGCAGCGCGGCGATACAGCCCCGCCGCTTCATCTTCGAGCGCTTCCGCCATCTGCTCGAGCATTCTGGTCTTCACTCGCGGCGCCGAACTGGCCGCGACCGTCAGATTAGCTTCTGAAAAAACCGTCATTTGTATTCTCCTTTACACTACTGCTGCTGCTGTTTGCGCTGGAACGTTAACAACTCTCAGCGGAGGCGCGTTTCGCCGGCGAGCGATCTTGTCCTGGTACATTCTCTGGTCGGCGACCTCCATCAGTTCATCAATCGCCGTCCCGTCCTGGCCGTAAGTCGCATGACCGATCGATATGCCGACGCGCGCGGTGCGCCCCGGCCTAACCTCATAATCGAAGCTGTCAACGGCCGCCTGCAGCCGCGACTTCATTTCCTGCACGAGTTCGGGCGTGACGCGATGCAACACCGCGACGAATTCATCGCCAGCATATCGGATCAGTGTGTCTCCCGAGCGAACCTGTGCGCGCGACACCTGCGCAACGCGCCGCAATATTTCGTCGCCGACGTGATGCCCGTAGGTGTCATTTATCTTTTTGAAGCCGTCCAAATCCATCATCATCAACACCAGAGGGTAACCGTGTCTTTCGGACCTGCTTCGCTCCTGATCGAAAAAGCTGTACATATATCGCGAGTTCGGCAGCCCGGTCAGGTTATCGGTAAGAGCCGATTCCTGAGTTCTCTCGAAGGCGAGCGCGTTGTGAATCGCCGCAGCGGTGTGGCGCGAAATGGTTTCGAGCAGCCTTACCTCGTCAGCCGAATATCCGCGATCTTCTTCGCAATAAAGCGCGAGCGTGCCGACGAGATCGTCGTCATGCTCGAGCGGGAAAATTGCAGTCGAACGATACGCCGCCGCCGCCATACCAAGCGGCCGCTGGAGATCCGCCAGTGGGCTCCCGCCGATCAGCACCTGGCGATGCTCGGCTACCCAGCCCGCGCCGCCCTCGCCGACGGCGATCTCCAGGCCCCTCAAAGCGACCGCGTTCTTTCCTGTGACCTGGGCGGCTTGCATCCGATTTCCATCCGCCAGATAGATGACCAGGGTAGTGAAGTTGGCGATGTTTTCGAGTTTGGCTGCCACGATTGGCAAAATCTCGGACAGCTTGAGGGTCGACCCGAGAGTTTGTGAGATCTCATACAGAGAGAGCGCCTCGCGCTGCGCGGACGAAATGTCACGCAACGCTTTTTCGGTGGGCGTTCTGGCCCCCAACCCAAAGCTTTGTTCAAGCACCGCCTCGGCAGCTATGGGTTCGACGCCGGCCAGCGAAACCGGCCGAGCGCTGACTGTGGGAACCTGCTCGTCGAGCTCATAGACCTTCGCGAGGAAAACTTCCAGTATCGCGGGATCGAACGTGCGCCCCATTTCACCGCGCATCAATTCCAGCGCCTCTTCTTGCGAATAGCGGGGGCGTTGGGGGCGATTCGTGGTGAGCGCCTCGTAGCAATCGACAACCGTCAGTATCCGAGCGCCGAACGGGATCTCCTCGCCCTTCAGCCCGCTTGGATAACCCTTGCCATCCCACTTTTCGTGATGGTGTTTGACAATTGGAACAACTTCATACGGAAACTCGACGTTGCTGAGAATGTCGGCGCCGACGACCGGATGAATCATCACTTTGGAATACTCTGCCGCGCTGAGCTTGCCGGGTTTGCTCAGGATGTATTCGGGGACCGCGAGCTTTCCTATATCGTGGAGCAGCGCCGCGGCTTTCAGTCCCTCCATCTGGTCTTCAGGATAACCGACTGCGCGCCCAAGTCCTTCGACCATCGTGCGTACTCGCTGAATATGGCCGCGCGACAGATCGTCCTTGGCATCGATCGCCATCGTAAGCGATTCGACTGTTGCCTGATGGAGCCTGGTCAGCCCTTCGATGTGCTTGTACGACGTCTCAACTCGCCCCAGAAAACTCCTGTAAGCAACATAGGTAAGGAGCAGAATGGGAAGTGACATTACGAATGAGTAGAAACCAAAGACTGTTATCGCTTTGCAGATGATGCCGGCGGTAGCCGCGCCTATGAAGAACGCAGGCGAGGTCCATAGGTAGTTGTCGATCCAGGTCCGGGCCACGCCGCGGCCGCGGAAAAACGCGACCGCCATCGCAGTAATGCTGCTGTTGACGAGATAGTTTGTGAGAGTGATCACACCGATGGCGAGAACCAGCTTATCAAGCTGCCCCACACCATAGAGCAGGCCGTCGAGTGGCCCAAAGAACCTTAGAGCCAGCAATGAAGCGCTTAACACCGAGAGGTTCATTGCGCTCATGTTTATGAGCGCCGCGGCTACCGGGTTCGTCCTGCTTCCGCGCGCCGACCGCGCGAGTCCGTCAATAGAAGCGAGCACTGCCGCCGCCCACGGGCCGAGCAACAGCATTGCGATGCACACGAAGGTGTCTGTCAGCGTGATCTTGCTGCGAATCCCGGGAATCCAAACCTCGGCTCGCCAGCTCAGCAGCATTGTAAAGGCGAGCACCAGAATCCAGTCGAGCCGCGCGGGCTCCAGATATAAGCGGTGGAGCGAATAGACGAGGGCAAACGTCCCGGCCACCGAGATCATCAACGTGAACAACCTTGCCTTCACATTAGCCATGGGATGGTTTAGCTCGCGCTCGGATCTGATTGAGTTCCGGACCAACTTACCTGACGAACCTGACAACCTTGGGGGCAACGCCTCGCACGGCGGCGCACTGAGTCACTATTCAATGCTCGTGCCGCAGTGAACGCTTATCGCGAGGCGAGGGGAAGAGCTGTCAGGACTTAAGATGGCAGTGGAAGCCCTGAATTGAAACGCCTGATAAGGGGGGAAGTAACAGTCAAAACCCGCGATCAAAACACGCGGGTTCATTCACAATGACCGGGAGAGGTTTGCGGCAGCGCGGTAAGTTGGATTGTAACGAAGGCTGATTTCGGTGACTTCAGTTTCCCCGGCGCAGTCCTGCCCAAAAGTCCGCAAGTTCGTATTCCTGATCGACGCCCTCGTAGCGAGCTGAGATATCGCTTTCTTCCAGCACGTGTCCCTGCAGCCAGATGTTGGCGGTGATCTCCGCGCCGATCTTCAGTTGCCCGCGCAGAATTCGCCGATTCGCCAGCACTTCGAGGCGCATCGCTCCCGCGTCAACGTAAATCCAAATGAGATCCGCCGTAGTCACCGGATTTCGAATGTTGCGCCACGCCAGCACCCTGCCGCTGACCACGTAATCGTTTTCACATGATTTGTCGGCGAAGCCTTCCATTCGTTCCGCGAGTTCGAAACGATAAAAGGGCTTATTCGGGGGTTGCTCGGCGGCTGGATTCGCTCGCACCCGCGCCGCATAAGCGATGCCGGCAAGCGCGACGTGCATATGCAAATCGCGGAACACAGCATCATCAAGCTCGGTCAGGTTTTGCAGCTCGAAGATCACTTCGGTCGTTCCGTCCAACGAGCCGCGGACTATAGCTTCGCCGTCCTCGTCGTACTCTATAAGTTCCCATGGACCGATCGTGCGAACGTACCGGCTGCGAAATGCCGGCCGGCAATCGGCGTAATAAAGATCGGCGCCTTTTTCGTAGAGGACAGACCATACTTCAAGCCCGTCGCCCACTTTCCAGCATCGTCCATGCAGCGCCGCATCGCCGCGATCGACCCGCGTTCGATGACCATTGTTTTCCACGTACTCGACCAGGAGGTTGTAGGAGCGCTCATCAGCAACTTCAAAGCCGATGGCTTCAAACAACTCCGCCATGAGTGCTTGGTCTGCTGTTTGGCGCTCGACAGGTTCTTCGATGATTGGCTTGGTCATTACAACTGAAACGTGAAACGTGATGCGTGAAACGTGATCCGTGATTTGGAGTGCGCCGGCCATCTGTGCATAGACGGCGCTTTGGCTTTTATGGCGGACCATCCAAAAGCGGCGGCAACGCACAGAGGCCGCCGCACTCCAAATCACGGATCACGAATCACGTTTCACGAATCACTTTCGCGTCTCCTCTCCAATCTCGGCGTTCAGGGTATATTCGCGCCCCTCTCGGAGGATCTTGATAGCCACTTTCGCGTTCGGGAGCTTGGCCGCAATGATGCGGTTGAATTGGACGGATGACGTGATCGGCTGGCCATCGACGGTTGTGATCAAATCGTCTTTTCTCAATCCTGCGCGCGAGGCTGGAGTCGAGCGCTCGGCGCGAATCACGAGTACTCCGCGAATATCGGACCCGAGTTTCAACAGCCCGCGAATATCGGCGTCCACGTCTCGTGTATCGACACCGAGGAATCCGCGAGTGACTCGCCCGCGCTCGATCAACTGCGGCAAGATTGATTTGAGGGTGTTGATCGGTATCGAGAAGCTCAGTCCCTGTGTTCGCTCCAACACGAGCGTGTTGATGCCTACGATTTTTCCCTGGGTGTTTAGCAGAGGACCGCCCGAGTTTCCGGGATTGATCGCCGCGTCGGTTTGCAGGAAGTCATCGAACTGCCCGCCGAATCCGGATCGGCCCTTCGCGCTTACGATGCCGAGCGTGACGGTGTGATCCAGGCCCAGCGGATTACCAATCGCGATTACCCACTCGCCGACTCGGAGTGAGTCGCTGTCGCCCAGGTCGGCAACCGGAAGCTGCGTACTGCCGGGCACGATCTCGAGCAGCGCGATGTCGGTCGCTTCGTCGTAGCCCTTGATCGAAGCAGGAAACTGGCGCCCGTCATGCAGGGTCACGGTCACGCTGTTGACGAGCTTTGGCGGGCCCTTTGACTCAGGGCCGCGCTGGCTCGATCCGCGCCGAGGCTCAGCATTCGAGATCAGATGAAAATTAGTTGCGATGAAGCCACGCTGATCGATGATGAAACCGCTTCCGAGATTCTCGCCGCCCTCAGAAATCGAGCGCACGTTCACCACAACCTCATTGACGCGCTCGGCAATCGCGGGTACGTCGAGCAATACGGTTTTTCCCTGGGTTGCTTGAGGTTGTTCGTGAGCCGCTGCTGACCCGGCGCGGTTAGTGGCTTCGGCGCGCGCCGATAAGGATAGCGCTGAAGTAATTGCTACCATCAATCCCAGTAAGACAGGCTTGGAATGTTTAATCATTTGGTTGACCTGAAGAAGTCTTTTCATTCTCGACGGGCGCGCGGGAACGAACGCCTCGAATGTTTCTGGCGGGTCCATACCTGGGCCTCTGTCCTGAACGCACCATCTCGGCGAACAAGTCCGCGTCATAGTCGCACTCGCGCGACATCTCTTCGCGGATTGCGTGCAGCTCTTCAAGGAATCTGGGCTTTCGGTACATTACGGCAATGCATCAAACGCGATGCGCGATTTGGAGTGCGCCGGCCCTCTGTGCATAGACGGCGCTTTGGTTTTGTCAGCCGTCCATTCAAAAGCGGCGGCAACGCACAGAGGCCGCCGCACTCCAAATCACGCATCACGTTTCACGGTTCAAAATTCAGCATTAATCAGGAACTCCGGCGTTACGATCATCGGGACAAAGAACCCGGCTATTGTATTGAATAGCTGGACTCGAGATTGCCTGTGAACGTTGGCGATGTAGCCGAAATCCCAGGTCACTAATAAGTCAGCTTTGTTCACCGAAGCGATCGCCACGTGCAGCGCATCGGCCATGTATTTGCGATGAAATATTCCTCGCGAGACATACCCGTCGGCCAATATGGCCGCCTCTTCGCCGATGTCGAATCTCGGGACGTCCTTTATCAAATTCAAATAAGCCGTTCGGCGAGGTTCTTCAGTTCGTTCCAACTCGCGCACGACCAGCGCCGAAACATAAGGAGAGTAGTCTGCCAGCTCGTGCTCCCACCACCGGATCGTCAGATCGCGCCTGAACGGTTCGCCGTTGTCCAGATAGGCGCCGATGACCGACGTTTCGAGATACAAACTCTTTTTCATGACTTCCGCTGCAATGACATTCTACCACAGGGCGATAAGGGAGTAGGGAGCAACGTGATGGGTGAAACGTGATGCGTGAAACGTGATCTGTGAAACGTGATGCGTGAAACGTGATCTGTGAAAAAAGCGCAGTCGTTTTTATCACATTTCACGTTTCACGCATCACGTTTCACGCATCACTCTTCATTGGTGATTGTCATCTGCCGGCGTGTGAAGCTGAAGGGCAAGCATTGAGCGACTGAAATCGATGGTCAGTTTGAAATTCCTCAGGAAGTCCCCGCCGAGGATGCCGCTCTGCTCGAACCCGGCGGTCTCGTTTATTGCGCCAAAATCCAAAACCAGCGCGCGCAGATTGTTCTGCTGCACGTCGGCTACCCGGCATTTGCGAACGAAGAGCATCTGCACGTTCTCCGTTACGCCGGCGGCGCCGGTCACATTGGCGGTCTGGCCTTTGATTATCTGATCCACGAGGTTCAGTCTTCCGACTGCCGCGGCTGAAATCACAGTCGAGCTGGCCCCCGAATCCAATATGACGTTCAGGTGTTGGTTGCCGTCGAACTCCGTCTCTACGCTTATCAGCCCGTTTTGGGTAGTGCGGAATGGAATCAAGGCTACGCCCGCCGGCGGGGCCATTGATGAGAAACGGTTGTCGCTTCGATCCAGCCGAATGCGGGAGTCTTTGTAGTCCAATTGAGTCAGGAAATGCGAAAGGATGGATAACCCGATGAAGCCGTCTGCTTTTTCTTCGGCGGGCCTTTCGTGGTCGCCGTGAAAAGGCCTGACGAAGCACGGAACCATCCGGATTCTTGCCTCGCCTATCTGAAGCGACTTTATCAGTCCGTAGACGATCGGGAACTTCCCGTCTCCGCCAAATCCCTGGGACTTGCCGCCTTTGGCGATCTCGGAAACACCAAAACGCCTGGCCGAATCTTTCGAAATCACCGTGAACCCGGAACCGGTGTCAATCACGAAGAGCGCATCGCGCCCGTTCAGCTTGACGCGCACATAAGGCCGCCGGTCGGCGCCAAGGTGGAACGGGACTTCCGTAATGGACTGCCCGGAAACCTGATGGACTTGCAACCCCGCAAGCTGACGGTAGAACTGAACCAGCCCGCGAACCCTGTCGCGTGGTTCGACGTCGGTAATCGGCGCTACTTCGAGATAAAGCTGGTAGGCATCGGCTGCTTCCTTGAAGTCTTCGACTCTCGACGATGCGCGCGCGTAGGTGATCAGGTAATCAGGCTCCTCCGGATCGAGGTGATGAGCGTAGTAGGATTTTACCCGCGCTTCTTTCGGGCGGCCTTCGTAGTAGTCCATTTCCGCCGCTCCGCCGTAGGCCAGCGCTTCCTTTCCGTCGAGATTTATTGCCTGCTGTAGCTCCATTACCGCTCCACCGAGGACGCCCGATCGAAGAAGCGCCAATCCCGTCAGCGCGTGAGCGCGCGCATTGGCCGGATTGGCTTTTAGAACTTCCATTGCCTGCTCGAAACAGTTGACGTACTCCAACATCTTGAAGTGTGCGAAACTGGCGCCAAGCCGCGCCTGAACGTCCGCGGAGTCCGCCTCGAGCAATGTGCGATAGATGTCGAGCGCCTCCTGGTACCTGCCCGCGCGTATCGCTTTCTTAGCATCGCGGTTAAGCCTGCCGCTGTTGAGTTTTATCTTCTGTCGAGAGGAAGTTGTGTCGGCGTGTTGGATACCGGACACGAACAGCGCCATTACGATCACAAGCGCATAGGCGGCAAGCCGCACACTTCGTCGCGCAATGTAAGCACTCGTTTCACTGTTGACCTTCATTTCAAAATCTCTCCGGTCTTGGTGTACCACAAGAGCAGGTCGAGTTCGTCAAAATCTATTCCGATCGCATCAGCAAAGCGTTTCACACTTTCTTCCGTCGCCACATACTGCCTCTTGGTCGAAGGCGGCTTCGGGCTCTCGATGACCCCGAACTCGGTCAGGCGCGAGAGCAGATGCTTGTCCAGTATCGCGTAACCGCGATAACCGACGTTGCGCAGGAAGTGACTGGCTTCTTTGTAGCCGATTCCGCGCACTTCTCGATTCGCGGCCAGGAAGTCGCGGCGTTCGTCGGATGACTTGAAGCTGCTCAGGGCTTCACCGAGCCGGAGACCGCACTGCTGGCGAAGATACTCGCGGGTCTCGAAGACATAGGCCCCTCGCGCGTTCGGGAATCTATGTCGCCCGGTTATTGCCCGCTGAATGTCCTGGGTCGAGCCGCTGATCAAAACCGATCGAACGCTTTCGACTGATCGCAACCCCATGCGGGCGCTTGCGCCCGCGGTGAAGATGCAAAAAGTCAGTTCTTCAAAGAGCCTTTCGTGGGAACCGCTCCGCCCCACGGCCTTGAACTCCCTTAGTCTCTCCCTGATTTCTCGGCGCTTATTGAGATAGATTCGCTTAAGCTCTTCTATGGTCAAGCGGATGGGCACCTTCGGCGCTACTGACGGAAAGATTGTATGGCGGGTCTATGCGAAAGTCAACGAAGCGAAGGGCCGAAGTGATAGTAAGTGGTGGCCAAACGGGCAGACCGCAAGAAAGATCAAGATCGAGGAGTTATTCGCTACGCTCCCGGAAGTAATAGCCTAGAACAAATCCTAATGGGCCTGAGAGAACCGCCGATACCGTCTTGAACAGATCAAAGATTGGCTCCATAGCCAACTTCAGGTCAGAGGAGGGCCTCAGCAACTGAACTGCCGCTCCCACAAAGCAAAGCCCGACGCTTAGCGCAAAGGTCCAGACAATAACCTTCCCAAGAAGCGCCGCAGTTGCTGAGCGTGGTACTTCGCGCTCTGGCAAGGGCTCGATCCGATCGCCTCCACCGACTGTAATCGAAGCGGGCGTTTCGGATATTGGCCCTTCTGGCACATCATCGCTCATATGCTGGTGCCTTTAGTTGTCGGGAACGACTGTCGCGGTTGCGTCAATGATGAAGCAGTGCGAATCAGCGCTTGGGGGTTGCTTTCGCACGGTCGGCCAGCGTACGTTTTTTGGTGATCGGGTAACGGCTTAATGGTAAATCAACTTCTTTTATGCCACGCCCGTTTATGATTGAACCGACAGAGTACCCTTCTCCATACTGCTGTCGAGCCCAGTCGTAGAGTCGCAATGCATCGAGAATGACATCTCCAAAGGTTCCGCCCGAGGCCTCTTGCAACCGTTTTATCATCCGTACCGCGCTGTCATCAATTTCCATGTTAATTTGCATAGCTACTCACCTCAAGGGAGCGGTATTGCAATACCATTGTAACACAGGCGCAGTTTCCTGCCTCAGCAACTACATTAAGACTTAAATAATTCTGTCCAACACACGAAGAGGCTAACCCACCGCCTCGGCGATCTCTGGATTCAGCCCTTCCCACTTAGCCATGTACTCGCGGCGCTCGGTCTTCAATCGCTCGACGATCTGATTGTATTCTTCCGCTCTGTCCTGCCGCTCGTAGAGCTTGCGTGGCTGGAGAATGTCTTCGCCTTCCGCGTCGAACCCGGGAATACTCGTCGCGACCATATAGCCGAAGTCGGAGTCTTCTTCCCACTCGATCGTTCCTTCAGCGATCCCTTTCACGATCGCCGACGAGTGCTGAATCCGCACTTTCTTTGAGCGCTCGTCTTCATCGCGTCCGCCCACTCGGCCCGTGTTCATCAAATAGACTTCCATCGGCGATGACTCGAGCAACTCCCAGAAACGATTTCCCTGCTGCGCGTGTTTGAGCGGGAAGAACGGGTTTGTGCCCGGCACGCGCAGGAATTTGCCGGCCTCCGCGGCGCCGCCTGCTGAAGTCCCGCGAGTCTCGCCGAGCATGAAGTATGCAGCCGCCTGATGGCGATTGAGCTTCGCGACGCCGGGAATAATGTTGTCGTTGCGATTGAGAATCAAAAGGAAGTCAGCCGAGCTGATCTCGCGAGCGTCAATCGCGCCGGCGATGTCTTCCATTCTGACAACAGCCCGTCCGTTTTGAGTGTAGCTTGTGTCATAAAAATCGAGCTCGCTCGCGTCACTCTGCGAAACGTTCTCGAGATAAGCGTGCTCGCTCGTGACCGCGTGATAAATCGTCGGCTCATCGTTTTCGTTGAGCGCGAACGTCTTCGCAAAGCATCCGTTCTCGGTAGCGTAGATCTTGCCACCCGGCATCAGCGCAAGGAAGTCATCCTGGACCGGTGAAGAGTTGTTCTGCTTCGTAAAAGTCGTGGTGGTTTTGCCGGTCCCCGAAAGCCCGATGATCAGTCCCACCCGTTTTACATCTCCTACGGGTATCACTTTGCACCCTGCATGAAGCGCCAGTCCGCCGCGATCGTAGACCATCTGGTTCCACATCCGCAGCCCGCCCTTTTTGGATTCGCCAAAGTAATCGCTGTTGAAGACTCGAGTGACGCCGTTATCGAGATCGACCGCAATAAGGCGATCGACCGGATAGCCCGGCATCTCGAGATTCGGCGTGTAAATTATTGTGAGCCGCGGCTCAAAGCCCTGAAGCTCTTCTTCGGTGGCCGGGTAGTAAAGGTGCTTCTGCATTCCGGCGACGTTCGCGTTGGACCGCTCGATGATAAGCCGGGCGGGCACGCGAAACTCAGCATCGTTGCCTATGAAGCCGTCGATCAACACCATCTCGCATCCGCGAACGTAATCGTTCTGAAGCTTGACTACACGTTCGTACTCCGCGCGGGAAATCGTCTGCGAATCGTATAGCTCGGGTGTATCAGTTACTACATACGTTGAAAGCTTCGATCGCGCATCGACTCGAGTCTGAGTGTTAGTGTTGTTGTATTGCGTTATGCGCGTGTTAGGCATCTCCTCCGTGAGCCGCCGCAGTTCTTCGGCCGAGGGGTTCCAGATGATTTCCTTTGGATCGACGGGCAGCGTGGCTCTGGCAGATGGCTTACTCATTAGTCCTCCGTAGTATGCTTGTTTTAATGCTTCATGCGGTAACCCGTATCATAGCCAACTGCCTTATTCGGGGCAAATCGGCTTTTTGTTTGGTGCTTAGGGCAGCTTAGCGGCGGCGATCTATCGCGCGCGAGGCTTGAACTTGGTAGTGGTTTCAGTCTGTAGCGCCGACGCAATTAACCGCTGATCTGCGCCGCCTTCGGTACGCTGATCTGCGCAGATCGGCGAAACGCAGTCAGCGAGAATCAGCGGTTGATTCTTCCTTAGTGATTGAATGATTCAGACTAAACCCTACCTGAGCTTAGGGCTGATTGTCGGTGTGCCGAAGATTCGTGTTAGAATCGGCGCAACTCAAATGTCCTCAATCAAAGATTCCAGCCTCAAAGAACTTGGCTTGCGCGTGCTGGTGATCGAAGACTCGGTCGATACGCTCCAGATGCTGAAGCTGTGGCTCACCGCATTTGGCTGTGAAGTCTTCATCGCCGCTGAATCGATGGCGGGCGTAAGAATGGCAATCGAAACAAAACCCGACTTGATCATCTCGGACATCGGGATGCCCGATGTGGATGGTTATGAGTTGATGCGCATAGTCAGAAAGACGGAGGGTCTGGAGAAGATACCGGCCATCGCGCTTACCGGCTACGACCGATCGGATGACAAGACCCTGTCAGCAGCCGCCGGATACAACGGCCACCTCTCAAAACCGACGGAACTGAAAGCCCTGCTCTCATTAATCAAGAAACTCACCGGGAAGTAAGCCCGGGTAATCAAGAATTAGCCGTCGGCTCATACCGCCTCACGATCGAATGATCATCAAGCGAAGCCAATATCTCTGGAAAAGTCTTTTGTAGTATCGGGTGGATCAAATCGGGCGCGATTTCGCACAGCGGCTCGAGCACAAAACGTCGTGTGTGCATGCGGGGGTGCGGGACGACCACAGTGATCTGATCGATGCCCGGCGACTCTTTGTCTTCTTTCGAGTGGTCGATGATGCGGTCACCAAACAGGAGCAGGTCGATGTCGATCACGCGCGGGCCGTTGACGATTGTGCGCTCGCGTCCGAGATCGGTTTCAATTTTTAGAAGTTCTGAAAGAAATGCCTGCGCGAATGTCCGACAAACTGACAGCTTGTCGTCGGCTTCGTCACAGGTTGCATACGAAGTCGACAAGCTGACAGCTTGTCGGACATCTTGTAGGACGATGCCCTCGATCACTTGATTCAGAAACCACGGCTGCTCGGACAATCCAACCGGTTCTGTTTCGTAAATCGAGGACCGGCGGACGACTTTGATTAATTCCTGGATACGCGAACTCGCCTCGCGCAGGTTAGCCTCGCGATCTCCGAGGTTCGACCCCAGTCCTATGTAGACGGTTATCTCGCCTCCTCCTGGGTCTCTTGTGTTTGGCATTGGTTCAACGACATCATAGAGTCACATTGCAAATGCCCACAACGGTCACAATAACAAACCGAGGCGTCCAACGAGTGCGCGCGCGCCACTGCTGGATCTATCGCAGTGACCTGACGCACCACGAAACCGCGGCCGCCGGAGAAGTCGTTCGAGTGATGGACTCGCGAGGACGCGAGTTGGGCAGCGCGCTTTACAGCTCCCGCTCCCAAATCGCGCTACGAATGATTTCGTTTGACGACGCCCAGATCAATCGCGAGTTTTGGCTCGCGCGACTGTACTCCGCGGAGCAACTGCGCGCGACGGTGGTTCGCGACGCGACGGCTTATCGGCTCGTCTATGGCGAAAGCGATTTGCTTCCATCGCTGATCGTGGACCGCTACAACGATTGCCTCGTCATTCAAACTCTTTCGCAGGGAATGGAAGCGCTCAAGCAGATGTGGACCGATTTGCTCGTAGAGCGATTCAGCCCTCGCGCGATCATCGAACGCAATGAAGCTCGCGTTCGAGCGCTCGAAGGCTTGCCTCGAAGCACCGGAGTGGTTTACGGATCGGACCCGGGTGAGATCGTCATCGAAGAAAACGACGTGCGGCTCGCGGTCAATCTTGTGGGAGGACAAAAGACCGGCGCGTTTCTCGATCAGCGCGAGAACCGCATCGCGTCGCGAGCATACGCGCGAGGCCGCGCGCTCGACTGCTTTAGTTATCACGGGGCCTTTGCGCTTCATCTCGCGCGCGGGTGTGACGAGGTGATCGGCGTCGACGTCTCGGCCCCCGCGATCATCCAGGCGACGCGAAATGCCGGCCTCAATAACGCGACCAACGTAAAGTTCGTAGAGGCAAACGTGTTTGATTTGCTGCGCGAGATGGAACAGGCGGGCGAACGCTTCGACGTGATCAATCTCGATCCCCCAGCCTTCGCAAAGAACCGCGCTTCGATTGAAGCTGCAGCTCGCGGCTACAAGGAAATCAATCTGCGCGCGATGAAGATGCTTGTCCCGGGCGGCACGCTCATCACTTCTACGTGTTCCTATCATGTGAGCGAAGAAGCCTTCCTGAACGTGCTGGCCGGGGCTGCGTCGGACGCGGGCCGTAGCGTGCAGCTCGTAGAGAAGCGCATGCAGTCACGCGATCATCCGGTGCTGGTTTCAATGCCGGAGACTCACTATTTGAAATGCATGATTTTGCGAGTTGTGTGAAGACATACATGTAGGGGCGGCCCTCCGTGGCCGCCCCTCTTTGGTTATCGATACAGTGTATATATGGCGAAAGAGGGGGTATATGGCGAAAGAGGGGCGGCCACGGAGGGCCGCCCCTACATGTCTTCAACGCACGATCCGTGTCTTCAACGCACAGTCCATGTCTTCAACGCACGGTCGCGGTCACCTTCGCCGAGCCAACGTTTGAGCTCGAGTCCGCGCAGCGAAATGCGATCAAGTGCTCGCCCGGCTTATCGAACTTAACTTTCACCTTGAAGCTCTCGTGGGCCGAGTCGGCAATCCCATCGACCGGATAGATCAACTGCCAGGCGCCCCCGTCCACGCTGTACTCACCCCTGACTACGCGGCTGGTCGCATCGGTTGCGTCGAACAGCACTTCGGCGCTTTGCCCTGAGATCGTCGGTCCGGTGACTTTGATTGCCGGAGGCGTGTTGTCCACTTCAATAGGGTCGGTGATTTGCTCGTCGGCAAGCGCCGTTTCACGCGTATTGCTCGGTTCGTCGCTCGCTGCAATTCTGAACAGGTACGTTCCATCGGGAAGGCGGTTGCCGTCTATCGTGTAATAGGTCTGCGACAACCCGTCCGCGAGCAGATGCCATTCGCCCTCGCCGAGCGTTCTATAAAACACTTTGTACAGAAGCGTGTCGTCATTTGGATCCGAGGCCTGCCAGGTGAGGGTGCGCGCGCCTTTCTGAAAGAAGCGGCGCGGCGGCACGTTGGTCGCGACTCCAAACAGTTGCGGGTCAAGTCCCGACGATACGATCGAGGGATCGATGGCCATCGGCATCTCCTGTAGGGCAACGCCGGGCGCCATCACGCTGACCGACGAAATGTCAGGCGCCTGGTTCCGCGGCAGATAGGCGACGACTACGGATTGAAGCTGAGCAGAGCTTGAAGCATCTGTCCCGCCTGCTCGTCCCGTTTGCGCTGCGCCTGATTGCTTCCCTCGCAGGACGGCGCGCCATTGGATGAATCGCGCCTTTGGGCTTGTGATCTGATCGCCCAACGCGTTTCGATAAACCCCGGACCAATCGCTCCACGTAGCATCCGGACTCTCGGTGTTTCCGCTGCGAGTCTGAAGCTCGATCTTGCCCGAGCCTCGCCATGTTATGACTCCCCACTGGCCGGCAAATTTTGTGTCACGGATAGGCGAAACATATGTGCCTTCGGTTACCGAGTCGCGGCCGATTCTGTACAGCCGTCCGAGATTGCTCGACGTAGCGTAGAGATTGTCTCCGACCGCAATGATCGTCGACGTTTGGTCTTCGGGCGATTGAATCAGTAATGTGTGCGAGCGGTCGGCTCCGACCTGATAAATTCTTCCTTTGCTGCCTGTCCCAACAAGCACGCCGCCATCGGCGAGCGGCTTGAGACCGTAGCCGACAGTATCATTCGAGCGCCAAAGAACATCGCTCCCTCCATCAGGCAAGATGCGGAACAGCACGCTCCTTGCTCCTTCGGTCTTGCTGCGGCTCTGTCCCTGGCTCGACGGCAGGGATATCTCTATCGGCTGCGATACCCTGTCTTCCTGATCGTCGCCCGACGAGAGAGTTATCACGCCTTCGGTAGACAATGACGTCACAGAAGATGTGCCGATCGAGGCGCCGCGCCCAGCCGCGCCTGCGGTCGGGCTAACACCCAGTGCATACAGTGAGCCGTCGCCGGCGAACGACAACCTGTGGATCTCCTGCATTGGCGAGTCGAATAGCGCGAAGAGCTTTCCGGCGGGTGAGATTCGCAATACGAGCCCTGACGGATCGGTGCCCGCCAAAAGATTTCCGCTTTTGTCGAGCGCGAGCGAAACGATGTTAGTCTCGTTCGTGTCCGCCAGCACCGAGGCCTTACCCGCCGCATCGATCTTGTAGATAACACCCTTGTCGCCTGTGCCCGCATACAAAGTTGAGCTCGCGGAATCGAATGCAAGAGACCAGATGTACTTGTCAGGCGGATCGTAAAAAACCGACTCCTTGCCGTCGGGTGTGATCTTGTAGATTTTGCCGTTGGGCGAAGTGCCTGCGTACAAGTTGCCCTGGGGATCAGTCACCATTGCGGTGACGTCCAACTCGGCAGCATCATAAAACAAGCGGCCCTCGCCGGCCGGAGTCACCTTGAAGATGCGTCCTTCGTGTCCGGTTCCCAAGAAGATGTTGCCGGCGCTATCGGTTGCGCTCGACCATATGTAGGCTTCCCTGGTGTCGTAGACCAGATTAAATGAGGGAGCCAGTGTGATCGATCCATTCTCGGCAATCGACACGCCTCGAGCGTCTCCTTTGATCACATCATCCTGTTTTGTTATTTCCCAAAACACCGGGCCCACCGCGAGCGCCGAGCCGCAAAAGAGCGCGACGATCATAGATACGAGAACCGTTTTGGACGGGACAATTAGTTTGGACATCTCATCGATCCTTTCATGTTTCAAACACAGGGTATTTCTATCATGAGTTTTCGCATCTGATATTTCAAATCCGGATGGTATGAGGGGGCGGAGCGGTGTCCCGCCCAAAACGAAAGCCCGCAAATTAGCGGGCTTTCGTTTTGAAGTAGTTTGCGGTGTCAGGCTGGCGAAGCTCTCACCTGCCGTTTCATCTATTTCACTACGTTTATTGTGATCGTTTGCTGGCCGCTGATGATGAACTGTGAAGGCGGCAACTCATGCTCTTCAAGCGTCGCTACCGACATTGCCGTGTAGCCTCCCGACGTACGGCTCGAACCGAGCGTCGCGAGCATTGACGGAGGAAGCGCCTGCATTTCTTCGTTGTTGACTATCGCTCCGGTGCCGGCGCGGCTCACCCTGACGTAAAGCCGATTGTTGCGCTTCAGCTTGTTGATTGCGCGAACAAGTTGGCCGAGATCTCGAGGTGAGAAATCCGCCGACGGCTGCTGGCGATCCGCAAGATTCAGCGAAGTACCGTCTCCGACCGTGATAACCAGCGGACCCACCGGCGCGTCGGCAGGAATCACAAGGGGTATGCGCTCGACGAACTGTGCGCCGTCATCGTTGCGAGCGAAGGCTTGCATCTCGATGCTCTCGCCCCGATGCACTTCAGTTTTGTCTATCCATAATCGGTTCAGCGTGCCGCTCGAGCGGCTGTCGGTCGAGGTCACATCGACCTCGATGCCTTTGAGATCGAGCGCGTTGAAACCGCTTCCCAGCAGCACCGCGAGCGGCTGCGAAACCGCGTTTACCGCAAACAGCGCGGCGCCGTTTGGTGACGTGAAGCTGTTATCAAGCACCACGTCGGGCTGACCGTTTACAGTGATGCGGCCGCTGAGCTGGATGGTCTGGCTGCCAATCTGTCGCTCGGTCGCGGCGATCGCCGAGAACATCGTGATCTTGGTCAGAAGCGGCGTCAGAAACGCATCGGAGACTATTTCAAAATTGTAGGCTTCAGTCTTGTTTCTGCTCGTATGCACGGTCAGCCGAACCGGAACCATTCGCGGCTTGTTTCCCAGTTGACCGTAAACACCCGTCGAACGATCCTGGTTTATCGAGCCGACCAGGTTGCCCGCCGCCGAAAGCTTGAATGAGTTATTGAGGTTCGGAACTACGGTTACAATCGAAGATTCAGCCATTGGCCAGCTCGTGGCGCCTGAGCTTAGGAAAGGATGTCCGAAAGCGTAGATCCGGTCACCGTCTCGATAGGTGACGGTGCCCGCCGCGTCGATCGTGAAGTCTCCCCGCACGAGCTGCACGCTCACGGATGCGCCGCCCGCGAGCGTGTCTCCGTTGAAGGGAACCATCGGCCCAAGGCTCGATCCGCCGCCGACTCCGGCAATCGGCTGAAGCCCAATCTTTTTCAGATCACCCGCGAACGTATCAAGCACGTTTTGGGAAACACCCGAAAACGTCACCGGCGTGGCGATTGGAATAATTGTCTGACCGACGTACGGCGTCAGCGCAACGTTCGTCGCCGCTCGCGCGCCTACTTGTGCTCCTCCCTGTGCGGACATTTGGGCAAGCGCCGAATCGGAGTTGGCGCTCGAGCCCTGGCCGATCAACGTTTTGAAGCTGACGGTCTGACTGGTTCGAGGCTGCTCGTCTTTTTGACCCTGTTCGAAAACATCGATCATGTATTTGATGGGAGTGATGCCCGCGATCGGTTCTTTCGCAAACGGAAATGCATAGGCGACCGCGCCAACCAGCTTTCCGTCGATATACACCGGGCTTCCGCTCATTCCGGCGAACACGCCCGTTCGATCTACCAGCGGTCCGCTCAGCATCGCGATGACGATGCTCTGCTTGGGATTGGGCATCCCATCGAGCGTGCCGAGCACCTCGACCTCGAAGCGCTCGGGCTTCGAGCCCCGAAAGACCGTCATGCCGTAGCCTTTCATTCCGGGCCGTACCTGGTCGAGCGGCATTAGCGTCGCGTTTGAAGCAGAACCGGACGCCGCATTGGAATCTGAATTGTTGGATGGATCGGAAGCCAACGCCACGACTGTGAGGATGGCTATAGAACAGAGCACCAGTAGAAAATACTTCATAGATTGTACCTGTTGATGGGGCTCACCCAAACTTCAAAAATTCGATTGTCACTTCGCTGAAAGTAACGCCACGGGTTGTAGTGGGTTCGGGTTGATTATGCCTGCGTGTATTTCTCAGAGTCAAGATATTTAGCAATCGCCGAACCATCTCCCGCTGTGATTAAGCTGGTCGCAAGAATATTACAAGAATAAGGGCTTGTTGTGCGCCGCCGCGACAGACTTAACCCGCTAGCCAAAGGACGGTAGTGGGGTGATAGTGTGTTGCTCGCTCACATTCGCGTTTCTCCTCGGCGTCCTCTGCGTCCTCTGCGGTTGATTCCGAGCAACTGAGCAGGAAAACCGCGGAGGACGCCGAGGACGCAGAGGACTGCTTGCTGGCAACATGCTAATACCCCTCTACCCAGAGGACGGCCGCGTTGACACCCATGCTTGCAGGTGGCAACCTTGAGGCGTTTCAATCTAGGTTCAACACGCAAACGAAGACATACGATGAATATCTACGAACTCAGCGTTGGACTGATAGGCGGCACCGGTGAGGAAGGCCGCGGCCTGGCATTGCGATGGGCGCTCGCCGGCGCGCAGGTGTCGATCGGCTCTCGCACAATCGAAAAAGCAAAGGCGGCCGCCGATGAGTTGAACGAGCTTCTCGCAGCACGAGGCGACGCTACGATTCAACAAATCGGCTCCGGCGAGAATAAAGATGTTATAGCTCGCTCTAAATTCGTTTTGCTGACGGTTCCCTTCGCTCATGCTGCCTCGACGCTAGAAGCGCACCGCGAAGACTTTCTCGAAGGCTCGATCTTGATCGACATAACCGTGCCGGTTTTGTTCGAGCAGGGCCGAGTGCGATACATGGAATTACCTGAAGGCTCGGCGAGCGAGCACCTCAAAGCGCGCCTTCCTGAAACCATTCCGCTGGTTGCCGCGTTCAAAACCGAGCCCGCGCATTTGCTGGCTGAGATCGATGAGTCACTTGATTGCGATTCGTTTGTCGCGAGCGATTCAAAAGAGGCGAAGGCCGCGGTGATCGAAGCAATCGGATTCATCAAAGGCCTGCGAGCCGTCGATGCGGGAACGCTCTACAGCGCTCGCACGCTTGAACGAATGACGGTGCTGGCAATCGGCATCAACCGGCGCCAAAAGATCAAAACTGCGCGCTATCGTATCGTAGGGTTATAAAAACATTTGTTCAGGGTTCCGAGTTCAAAGTTCAGGGTTCCGAGTTCAAAGTTCAGGGTTCAATTGTTGAACAACCGGGAACTCCGAACCACAAACTCTGAACCCTGAACCACGAACTCTGAACTCTGAACCCTGAACTCCTAACATGAAAATCACCGCGCTTGCCGGCGGCATCGGCGGCTCAAAACTTCTCCTCGGACTTGCCGGCGTGATGCCGCCTGAAGACATTACCATCATCGCCAACACCGGCGACGACATCGAGCTGTTCGGCCTCCGCATCTGTCCGGACATCGATACCGTCACGTATTCACTGGCAGGCGTAATCAACGAACAAACCGGCTGGGGCTTGAAGGACGATACCTTCGAATGCCTGCAATGGCTCGAACGATACGGCGAAGCTTCGTGGTTCAATCTGGGTGATCGCGACCTGGCTACCCACATTTTCCGAACGGCAGAACTTCGAAAAGAGCGCTCGCTTACTGAAGTCACCGACAGGATCCGCAAGTCGCTCGGAGTGCGCTCGACGATCCTGCCGATGACCGATGCCTACACCCCTACTCGAGTTGTTACCGAAGACGGCGAGATGCACTTTCAGGAATACTTCGTCAGGCGAAGATGTGAGCCGCGAGTGCGGGAGATTCGATTTGACGACATCGAGTCCGCGCAACCGGCGCCCGGAGTGCTAAGCGCGGTACTCGAAGCCGACGCGGTGATCATTTGTCCGAGCAACCCGTTCATCAGCATCGGACCGATCCTTGCAGTGCCAGGCGTGCGACAGGCCCTCGAAAAGACAACGGCAACCGTGATCGCGGTGACTCCGATTATCGGCGGACGAGCCTTGAAGGGACCGGCGGCCGATATGCTTCGTGATCTCGGTCACGCAAGGTCGGCCGGCGCCGTGGCCGCGATGTATAGCGACTTTCTTGACGTATTCGTTCTTGATGAAGTGGACGCATCGATGGCAGCGCAAATCAGCTCGCTTTCTTTGAACGGCGTCGTTACTGACACAGTGATGAACACGCTTGAAGACAAGCAGCGCCTTGCTCGAGCCGTGTTGCAACTCGTCGATTGCTAAACCATGAACGCGCTTCTAATACCTATCAAAGATCCGTCCAATGCGAAGACGCGGCTCGCTGAATTGCTTTCACTCGATGAACGACAGCGGCTCGTGTGGGCTATGTTCGAAGACGTCAGCCGCGCCGTCCGTGAAGCCCGCAAGCCCGATTGCGTAGTGATAGTCACAAGCTACGCGCGAGCGGCCGAGCGCGCACGCGGGCTTGAATGGGAGGCGCTGATAGAAGATTCGCAGCATTCCGAAAGCGCATCGGTGGATTGGGCCTCAGCAGTTCTTGCCGGGCGCGGCGTCGACACGGTGATGAGGCTGCCGGCGGATCTCCCGCTCGTGCGAGCCGAAGACATAGACGCTCTTCTTTCGATCGGGCTCGATTTTCCGGGCGCGGTGCTGGCGCCTTCACGCGAAGGAACCGGCACAAACGCGATCATTCGCACGCCGCCGGCGCTGTTTCCATCGCGCTTCGGTCCGAACTCGCTTGCGTTGCACAGGCAGGAAGCGGCGAAGGTTGGAGTCGAGTGCATGGTTGTGGAGAACGGGAGAATCGCGCTGGACATTGACGAACCGGCGGACGTGGAGATCTTGCTGGACACAGGCCGCGGCACCGCGACCTTTGATGCGCTTGTTGGAATGCGGGTGTACGACAGGCTGAAGTTAGTTCCGCGCAAAGACCACAAAGAACCGCAAAGGGCGCAAAGATCATGAACGCCCCGACGATTCAAGTGACCGGCGTGCCAGGCATGCCTGAGGTGGTCGAGGGCGATGATGTCGCCGCGCTGATCGTTCGTGCTGCAAGCGAAGCCGAGCTGAAGATAGTTCGACGCGACATATTCGTCGTCGCTCAGAAGATCGTTTCAAAAGCCGAAGGGCGCATCGTAAGCCTGCAATCAATCGAGCCTTCCGGTCGAGCGAAAGAGTGGGCCGCGGCTTATGACAAAGACGCTCGCGTTGTGGAAGTAGTTTTACGCGAGTCCCGCAGAATTGTCAGGATGGAACGCGGAGTGTTGATCTCGGAAACCGAGCACGGTTTCATTTGCGCGAACGCCGGCGTCGACACCTCGAACGTCGCCGATGGCACGGTGACGCTTTTGCCAAAGGACTCGGATGCATCGGCTCGAAAGATTCGCGAGGCGCTTGAACAGGCATTCGGTGTCCCGGTCGGCGTTATCGTCTCTGACACGTTCGGCCGCCCGTGGCGCGAAGGTCTGGTGAACGTCGCGCTTGGAGTATCGGGCATCGCGCCGCTTATCGATTATCGCGGCCAGGACGATTCGCACGGCCGAGCGATGAAAGTTACCGTGATGGCCGTTGCCGATGAGATCGCTTCCGCCGCGGAGCTGGTGATGAAAAAGAGCGCGGGAATACCGGTCGCCATTGTCAGAGGGTACGACTACGATGCGAGCGAATCCTCCGGTCGCGAATTGATTCGAGCTGAGGAGCTTGATTTGTTTCGGTGACAGTACTCCCGTGATAGAATCTCGGCAATCAAAGTGACGCGACTGTTTTTGGGTCCGCACGAGTAAGCGGGGATCGAGGTAAGAACAAATAGGGTTACGGTGCCCGACCATGACGAAATAGCAAAGGGAACTATTCGAGCAATAATCCGCGAAGTTGGGCTTACGGTAGACGAATTCAAGCGACTGTTGTAGCCGGAGGAGACGACCAATGTTCACAAGACGAAATTTCTTGAGATCAGTAAGTACCGCGACCGCGATGGCCGGGCTCGCATCTTTTCGAGAAGGCGGTATTGATCGAATCATCGCTGCTTCACGATCCGCGGGCGCGATCTCGCCCGATAAGCTCGCCGCCGACGAAGACTTCTGGCGAGAGATTCAGCAAGCCTTCACCGTCGATCGTTCGCTGATCAACCTGAACAACGGCGGCGTCAGTCCATCGCCTCGCGTCGTCCAGGATGCCATGCGGCGTTACCTCGAGTTCTCCAACCAGGCTCCGACCGTAAACATGTGGCAGGTGCTCGAGCCGGAGATCGAAGGCGTGCGCCGAAGGCTTGCCGCCGCATTCGGCTGTGACCCCGAAGAAATGGCGATCACTCGCAACGCAAGCGAGGCGCTCGAGATCTGCATCTTCGGTCTCGACCTCAAGGCGGGCGATGAGGTGCTGACAACGACGCAGGATTATGGCCGAATGATAAACTCGTGGCGCCAACGCGAGCGCCGCGATGGCGTCAAGCTCAATATGATTTCGTTCCCCGTGCCGCCGCCGTCGATGGATGATCTTGTCGATCGCTTCGAGCGGGCGATCACGCCTCGCACCAAAGTCATCCTTGTGTGCCACATCACCAACCTCACCGGCCAGATCTTTCCGGTCAAGCGAATCTGCCAGATGGCGCGCGCGCGCGGAGTCGAGGTCATCGTCGACGGCGCGCATGCCTTCGCGCACTTCCCGTTCAAGCACTCGGATCTTGACTGCGATTACTACGGCACAAGTTTGCACAAGTGGCTTCTCGCGCCGCACGGAACCGGGTTCTTATATGTTCGGAAGTCGAAAATAGGTAAGCTGTGGCCGCTGATGGCTGCCGATAAAAAACAGGATGAAGACATCCGCAAGTTCGAAGAGATCGGCACGCACCCGGCGGCCAATCACAATGCGATCTCTGAAGCGCTCACGTTTCAGGAAGGGATCGGCATGGAAAGAAAAGCCGCGCGGCTTCGGTTCCTCAAGGACCGCTGGGCGCGGCGGCTCGAGGCGATCAAGGGTGTGCACATTCTCACTCCGTACGATCCGCAGCAGTCTTGCGGGCTCGCAAACTTCAACGTCGAGGGAGTCGATCCCGTGAAGCTCGGCGCGCATCTCTGGGAGAAGTACCGAATCATCTGCACGCCGATCGTCCACGACGAGTTCAAGGGGATCAGGGTCACGCCGAACGTTTACACGACGCTCGGGGACATCGACACGTTTTGCGAAGCCGTCGAGAAGGCTGTTCGCTCAGGCCTCGCCGCGTGACTATTTGTAGTTCGTTCGTAGTTCGGCCTTCAGGCGGAAGTTTGTAATCAAGGCGACCTTACAATCACGAGAACAAACTTCCGCCTGAAGGCCGAACTACGAACATAGACCCTATGCTCACCCCCGACGAAGAAAGAGTTGTTGCGCGAGTCGACGAACTTGCCGGCGAGATGATCGAGTGGCTGCGCGACCTCGTCCGCATTCCAACCGTTAACCCTCCCGGCGAAAACTACAAAGACTGCGCGCGGTTCATCGGCGAGAAGCTTTCGGAATTCGGCTACGATATCAGCTTCATCGAAGCAGCCGGGCGCCCCGAATGCTCGCCCCGGCATCCGCGCGTGAACGTCATCGGCCACCTCAACGGCTCCCAGTCTCATCCGACGCTTCACATCAACGGCCACCTCGACGTAGTGCCGCCCGGCGCGGGCTGGACAGTCGATCCGTTCTCAGCCGAGTTCCGCGATGGACGAATTTACGGCCGCGGCGTGACCGATCAGAAGGCCGGCATCGCGGCTTCGGTGTTTGCAGTCGAAGCGGTCCGGCGAGCCGGAGTTCGTCTGGCGGGTTCAGTCGAACAAAGCGCTACCGTCGATGAAGAGAGCGGCGGGCTGGCGGGCGTAGCTTATCTTGCCGAGCACGGTTACATCAGACCGGATCTGGTCGACTACGTGATCATCACCGAGCCGCTCGATTACGATCGAATATGTCTGGGCCATCGCGGCGTGTATTGGTTTGAGGTTTTGATGCACGGGCGAATCGCGCACGGCAGCATGCCCTTTCTCGGAGTCAGCGCGATAGATCGAATGGCCCGCCTGATCGAAACCGTCGAACGGATATTAAAGCCGAAACTTGCCGCACGCCGGACTCGCATGCCGGTCGAGCCTGCAGCCGCGCGCTCGGCTACAATCAACATCAATTCGATTCTTGGCGGTCAGGATCCGGATCTGCCGCAAACGCCCTGCGTAGCCGACCTGTGCCGGGCAGTATTCGACAGGAGATTCCTGCTTGAAGAGAATCTCGAAGACGTGCGCCAGGAATTTGTAGAGTTGATTGAGCAACTGAAAATCGACGACCGCGATCTCCAATACCGGATGAAGGACTTGCTGATCGTTCACCCGACGATGACCGCCCCCGACTCTCCGTTGGTGAGAACGATGCGCGGAGCCGTTGGCGAAACCATCGGCCGTGAGCCGCCGCTGATCGCGAGTCCGGGCACTTATGATCAAAAACACTTCGCTCGAATTGCCGGGATCGAACAATGCATCGCGTACGGGCCTGGGATTTTGAAGATGGCGCATCAGCCGGATGAGTATTGTGAGATCGACCACTTGCTGGCCGCTTGCAAAGCTATGGCGGTTGGCGCCATGCGGCTGTTGGGCGTAAACGAAGCGCTGCGATAGAGCGTCCTTTGCGAGCTTTGCGGTCCTCTGCGTCTTTGCGTTGAGTATTCCTCAAGCCCGCAAAGAATTCTCAACGCAAAGACGCCAAGGACCGCGAAGCTCGCAAAAAAGAGAAGACCACAATCAAGGAGACTCCAGGTGCGTAGACTCGCGAGTGACTTGTTAAGAACCGTGCTGGCAAGCTTGCTGCTATTCGCGCTGACTGTTCCGGCACAAACGCGCAGCGCCGCTTCATTTGACGTCATCATCCGCGGTGGAACTGTGTACGACGGAACCGGAGGCGCGGCGAAACGCGCAGACGTCGGCATCAAGGGCGACCGCATCGCCGCCGTCGGCAATCTCAAATCCGCGAACGCCGCTACGATAATCGATGCGACCGGGCTCGCCGTAGCCCCCGGCTTTATCAATATGCTTTCGCACTCGGAGAGTTCTCTGATCACCGACGGGCGCTCGCAAGGTGAGCTTCGTCAGGGAGTGACGACGCAAATCTTCGGCGAAGGATCGATGGGTCCGCTCAGCGATGAGATGAAACGCCGGCGCGTCTCGGGCCAGGGCGATTTGAAATTCGAGATTCCGTGGACGACTCTCGCTGAGTACCTGAATTATCTCGAGAAGCATGGCATCTCGCAGAACGCCGCGTCGTTTGTAAGCGCTACCACTATTCGCGAGAACGTCATCGGCCTTGAAGACAAAGCTCCGACTCCCGAGCAGCTCGATCGCATGCGTGAGCTTGTGCGGCAGGAGATGGAATCGGGCGCGCTCGGCGTGACCACCGCGCTCATCTATCCGCCGGCGTTTTACGCGAAGACGGAGGAGCTGATCGAGCTGTGCAAGGTCGCCGCAAAATACAAAGGCAAATACATCGCGCACATTCGCAGCGAAGGAAATCAGCTCATCGAGGCGGTCCAGGAAACGCTTCGAATCAGCCGCGAAGCAGGACTGCCCGCGGAGATATATCACCTGAAGACATCGGGCGAATCGAACTGGAACAAGATGGACAAAGTCATCGCGATGATCAACGAAGCCCGCGGCAAAGGAATGAAAATCACCGCTGATATGTACACCTACACCGCGGGTTCGACGGGGCTCGATGCGGCTATGCCTCCCTGGGTTTTTGACGGAGGCCGCGCGGCCGCCGACAAACGGCTGCAGGACCCGGAGACTCGAAAGAAGATTGCCGAGGCGATTCGCACTCCGTCCAACGATTGGGAGAATCTCTACATGCTCGCCGGCTCGCCCGACCGAATATTGCTTGTCGGTTTCAGGACAGAAGCGTTGAAGCCGCTGACGGGCAAGACGCTTGCAGAGGCCGCAAAGCTTCGCGGGAAGGACCCGATTGAAACGATCATGGATTTGGTCTACGAGGACCACTCGCGAGTCGGGACCGTGTACTTCATGATGAGCGAAGAGAACATCAAGAAGCAGCTTCGACAGCCGTGGGTCTCTCTGGGTTCAGACGCCGCCTCGATGGCCCCGGAAGGCGCGTTCCTCAGATCGTCGACTCATCCGCGCGCTTATGGAAACTTCGCGAGACTGCTTGGCAAGTACGTGCGTGAAGAAAAAGTGATCAGCCTCCAGGAAGCAATCCGCCGCCTAAGCGGGTTGCCGGCAACCAACCTCGGGCTCGATCATCGGGGCTTTCTCAAAGAAGGAATGTTCGCCGACGTAGTTGTGTTCGACCCTGCTACGATTGCCGACCGTGCAACGTATGAAAACCCACATCAATATTCAGTTGGCGTAAAGCACGTCTTCGTCAACGGCGCACAAGTGCTAAAGGACGGCGAGCACACGGGGGCGAAACCCGGTCGCGCACTTTGGGGCCCGGGAAAGATCAAGTGATCGCTGAAGAGTCCGACAAACTTTTCAGTTTGTCGCCGTTTCCGCAGTTTTCCCGTTTCCGCCGATTTCGACAAACTGAAGTTTGTCGGACTTTCGGCCGGAGGAGATTCGATGAGACCACGGACAACACTACTTTCATCCATACTTTTGATGTGCTTTGCCTGCGCGCCGGCGTTCGCTCAAACCAGGGGACCCGCGCCCGGCTCACCCGACGCGGTCATTCGGGGTTTCTACAAATGGTACGTGCATGCGTTGAATCAGAACTCTGACCCCTTTACAAAACAGCGAACGATGCTGCGCAGGTACGTGACTGAAAGACTGATTCAAGAGATCGACAAGGTCGCGAAGGGACCCGACGGACTGGACGGCGATTATTTCATCGATGCGCAGGACTGGGACAAGGACTGGGAAAAGAACATCGCCGTTTCAAGCGTCGTGGCGAGCAAGACAAGCGTAAGCGCGCAGATCACTCTCAGCGGAGGAACCATGTCGCGCAAGTTGAGGGTCACGCTTAAGCAAGAACGAGGCGCGTGGAAGATCGACAAAGTAGAAGGCCTGGACGACTGAACCCGCTCAGCGCTTCAACGCATCCAGCCGGCGTGAGAGCTTGATGGACCGAACCCACGGTTGCTCCGACAGTTCTGCGATCATGCGGGGAGAGACCGTGGCGGTGAATATCTGCGCGTCGCCCGGTGAAACGCCGATGTCTTTCAGCAAGCGAAGTGCTTCTCCATCAGGAACTCGATCGGTATGAATGAACACGGTAAGTGACGCTGCGTCCTTGTCATCCCCTTCTTCCAACGCAGCGGCGAGTCCGGCATCCAGTTTTTGGTAATTCATAACCCGCTCCTACAACGCCGTCGCATCAATCAGTCCGAAGCCCCACTTCGCGTGGAATGTTCCCGCCGATTTGCCGGGAACTCGACTGTTCGACTGAAGCAATGATTTCACCCTGGCCGGATCGAGCGTCGGATCTCGCTCGAGCAGCAGCGCTACCATTCCAGCGATGAACGGAGTCGCCATGCTGGTTCCGGCTTCCACCAAAAAAGGCCCGCTGAGTTTGAAACCAGGCTTGGGACTTGAGGCTGATGAAAGCGCCGAGGCGATCATCGCGCCGGGGGCCGTGACGTCGGGTTTCCTGGTGTCGTTGCGCAGCGGCCCTTCGCTGCTGAAGTCGGAGATGTCCCCAAGCGAGAGCCCAACCGTCAAGGGACTTCCTTCGCTGCTGATCCACCTCACCTTGGTCGTAAACGCCGCGACCGTCACCGCGCTGAGCGCGCATCCGGGCGAGCCGATCTTGCGCGCGTCTTCCACGTTCGATGTGAACACGATCTCCGTGCCGCCCTCGCCGTCCAGCGCCCACACATCGACGTTAGCGTCGCCGCTCTGGGCGTTGCGAAGCTGCAATTGCCAGGTGCCGCCCTTGACCGTGCCGCCAATCGGGTTGCTCTGCATGCGAACTTCGAAATGACGATCGCCGTTGACCGGATCGGGTCCGGCCGTGACCAACGTTACCGTGCCGTCCGGCGCCGTGCTGGTGGTGACCGGCGATCCGCTGGTGATCACTTTCTGGAAGGGCGTGACGAAACCGCCAGGCGTCCGCACCGCGATTTCAACAGATTGGTCCTTCCCGTACCATCCGTTCAGTAACGCGAAGTCGGTCGCGCCCGACGGCACTTTGAACTTAATGGTCTGGGTTGAACCCGCGGAGACTTTGACTCGCGCGTGAATGTTATCGTTCCCCGCATTGCCCGCCGCGCAGCAAACGATTCGCCCTTTGCCGGTCTGCGAGTCGATGATCCTGGACAATGAATCGCTTCCGTCGTGCGCATCGAATTGGCCGCCGAGGCTGAGATTGATAACGGCAGGCCGGTTCAACTCGCTCGCCACTCGAAAGATGTAGCGGACGCCATCGGCGATGTGTGCGTCTTGCAAATCCGATTTGACTATTAGCAAATCGGCTGCGGGCGCCACACCCGCGAAGGTCTTGTCTCCGCCGGCGGCGATTCCGGCAACGTGAGTCCCGTGGCCAACGGTGTCTCTGCATTTACTCATATCCGCCCCGGTCAACTCGCGGCCGTAAGCGCCTTCAGTGACGCCTGAGCCGCTCAGCGTCTGGTCCCAGATCTTGAGGATGCGTCCTTTGAATTCGGCGTGGTTCGCATCGATCCCGGTATCGACTATGCCGATGATGATGTTCTTACCTGAGAGCTTGGTGCGTTTGACGAACGCGGGCAGCTTGACCTTGCCGGGCGCAACGTCCATCGCGGGCCGCAGGAAGCGCGACGACACCAGTCGCTTGACCTTCGAGTCTTTGGCTACGTCGCGGAGCTTGTCCATAGGAATGTAGGCAGTGCGCACTTCACCGTGGTCTTGATTCACCTCAGCGTCGTGCTTCTCGAGATGATCGAGTTTGGCGGTCTTGTTGCAGTGAATAAAGACCACGGCTTTGGCAGGCTTCTTACTTCTTGTCTTCGGATTAACGCCGAGCACTCGCATATGGGGCGTCAGTCCCTTCTTGCCTTCGCTTTCGTAGTCGTGCAGAGCAAGTAACAAACCTGGGGAAAGTTTCGGAGATGCCATCGAGTTTCCTCCTTCGCGTTGAAGTAGATCTACGTTCAGGGTTCAGGGTTCAGGGTTCAAAGTTCAGAGTTCAAAGTTCAGAGTTCAAAGTTCAGAGTTCAACCTTTAGGTTGCCCGTATTGAATAATACAAGCAGCGGCTTTAATTCTGAACGTCAGAATCTATGAGACCGGCTTCCGCACTTCAGAAAAGCAATCGACGCTTCCCAATCCTTTGCGATCTTTGCGGTCCTTTGCCTCTTTGCGCTGAGTATTTTCCGCGGCGTGATATGTAAGCACAGGGGGAATCGCGTTTCACGATCGGACATCGCGCGCAGCCCCAAACGCTAAATTCGTTGACTGAAAACCATTGCCCTTCTTATACTCTGGTGGATCTTGGATGACTCGATGAAAAAACAAGTCGGACAAAACAAAAGGAAGTGGTACGGGAACCCACATGGTTGAATTCGAAGCTGTCGCGACACGCCTTGAAGACCGCCTGGACCGCCTGGGAATCTCAGAGAAGGACCTGCTTGATGCTGCCGCTAAGGTGCGTGAACGAATTTTGACTGAAGTGTACGGTCTCGAAGTCGAGGAACTGGTTCAGCCTCTCAAAGGTTTATTACACCGCGACGGTTTCAGCCTCCAGCTTAGTTAGCGCTGAGCCGCTTAAGATATCTTCTTCAGGAATCCCGGCCTCGATCAGCGACGAGGTCAGCCCTTCTTCAGTCATGTCGGTTTCAATTATGACCTTCCCGTCCACGAGCTGCGCGTGGAAAAGAATGTTGTGCATCCTATGCTTCCTGTTGTCCCATCCGATGACGATCAACAAGAACTGACCGGTTTCGCTGTCACAGGACGAAACAACCTTCAGTCGTGGTTGAACGCTCGGTTGAAGCTTGGCTTCCTCACGCATTACTCGAGTCAGAATGTCGATGTAGCTCACTGTTTGATCCATTGCAAAATCACCTCCTCGGCTTCGTCAACAACAAGCAGGTTGATGCGATTGAGTTCGACGATAATTCTGATCGCCTCCTTCTGGAAGTCTCTATCATACACGGCATAACTGATCGCCAGAAAGAGCTCGCGATCGGGCTCTTGTTCATTGAGCGCTAATTGATAGAGCTGCAACTGTCCAATCATTCTTTGCAGTTCACTGGTCAAAGAAGCGGTATCAAAGTCTTTCACCTCGACAGCGATTTTCCGGCTTCCCTTTTGCGCAGCGAAACGTCTTTCCGCGCCCAGGTCGGCTTTGAGTTCGAGTTCATGAAAGACGAGTCGTAACGGATCGTGAGTGATTGACCAGCCGTCTTTTTCCAGCGCCGTTCTGACCGGGAAATGCAGATCATCTCGTCTCGCCATTGAGCGTTAACCTATCAGTTCGCGTGCAACGCCTCCAGCAGCAGTTGCAGTTCTGCAGCATTCATATAGTCCAGATTCGGATCAGCCGCGAGCGCCGGGTCTCTGTCGCCTCGGAGGATGGCCTGCAGTGCGACGACCAAGGTTTGGGCCCAGGCCGGAATATCTTCTCTCGACAATTCATCGAGGTGTTGTTCCGCTTTGGTTGTGGCACCGCGTTGAATGGCCTCTGAGACGACGGCGAACAGTTGTCCCTGAAGCGACTGGCTCTCGCCGCCTGCGCGACGGTAGCCCACGTAGCTCGCGATGGCCTGTTCGCGCGCCGCATCCGACGCCATCGCGTTGCCGGTTGCCTGTTCCAGGTCGTGCAGGAGGGCCCAACTTTTCCAGAGTTCAGCGGCGTGACCAAAAGGCTGACTGCACTCAATCGCTCGGTACAGTTCCCGGCGGGCTTCGTCGTAACGCCGCAGTTTGATCAAGGTTGCGCCTAGATTGCTGCGGCGCAGTCCCTCCTTCCCTTTGTCCTGCAATTGGGCGGCAATGCCCGCCGCCTGCCCGTAAAAGGTCGCTGACTCCTCGAGGCGTCCCATCTGATGATAGAGATTGCCCAGTTCAGTCAGGCTGGAAGCTTCGCCGGTGCGACTCTTCAACTGCACCCATACCGCCAGCGATTGTCGATACGCTTGCTCAGCATGCTCGAACTGACCGGTTTCACTATGCGCCCTTCCGATCTGATGCCAACCGATAGCGACGCCGCCGGGCTCGCCCAGCGACTCGAAAATCCGAAGGGCTTCGCGATAGCTTTTCAACGCCTCGACGTAGAGTTTTTGCCCCAGCCGAACCGAACCTAGATTTCCCCTGCCGACAGCCGCCATCCTTCGATCACCGAGTTTCTCAGCCCGTCGAATACTCTGTTCATAGGCTGCAGCCGCTTCATCGTACCGCCCTAAACGAATCAGGCAATTCGCAGCTTCGCCGATTGCGGCGGCGGCCATCCGCTCCGCGCTAACATTGCCCACATCAGCAAGCGCCTGAAAACGCTGCTGCGCATCATGAAGGGGTTGCAATGCGGGTTCAGAATCACCGATCGAATTTAGCGCTCTTCCAAAAAGCCAATACGCATATGCAATGTCATAAGGCGCTTCCGCGTACGCCCCTTTACCAGCGGCACGCGCGCGTTGCAAAAGGTGTTCGGCGGCGGCTTGCGCTTCTGGTATTCGGTCCTGCTCCAGCATCCTATCGATGGCTTGTCGGCGCGCGTGGAACTGCGGGTGGTTCCACGCGACCAGACGCCTTGCCGCCTGTTCGCGAATCAGCGTCACCTGCGCCAGCGACTGTGGACGGCCCAAATTCGAAAGCAGCGATTCCAGAGTCCCCGCCAGGTCAACCACCTCTTCCGCTGTCTCTGCGCCCAGAGCCCAGGCGAGTAGCGCCAACAGATTGGGCAGCTCCAGAAGCGTCAGTTGCGCTGAGAGTTGCGCATCCTGAAACTGTTGTTCATACAGCAACGCTGTCAGTGAACGCATGGCTACCGCCCATCGTGACCGCGCCTGCTTCTGTTCTGCTTCGCTCATCTGCCCAAGCAGGTAGGCGGGGAGCGCCGGATCCAGCCGTAGATGGCCGTAAGGCATCGCTTCGGCAAGTCCCACGTCGATCAAGGCGGCGGCCAGCTTCTGAACTGTCTCTACATCGCCCTCATTAGTGCCCAGCACGTAATCCAAGACCCGCAAATGTGCTCCGCCGTGAAACACTCCCAGTACGCGAGCCTGTTCGCGTAGTTCCGCCGGCAGGCGTTGCAGCGAGAGTTCGACGCTAGCGTAAAGCGAGTTCTCTCGATCGCCGGGATGCTTCCGATCCAACTCGGCCATCAGTTGATGCAAGTTCTCCGTCGTAGCTCGGACGCCGCGGTGGGTGATCTCGGGCGTCAGCAGCACCAGAGCACGAGCGTGGCGATTGACCGCTTCGACCAGTTCGATTATCTCCTCCGGAGTATTACCAGCGTCGTCATATTTTGGTTTACGTCCTTCGCGTTCCATCACTTGGCTCACCAGTTCGATGGCGTCATCTCGGCTGAGCGGACCCAGAACTATTTCACGATGCCGGTGATCGAACGGCGCGGGCAGTGATTCACGACTGGTGAAGATGATGCACGTCGCAGGATGTGCTCGAAGCAACGCGCGACACAGATCGAAGATCTCTGTGAGAGTCGAGTCTTCTACAGAGTGACTTTCGTCGACGGTGTTCAGAGTACCGCCTTCAGGCGGAATAGGCTCGGCGATGGATGCATTCCGGCTAGAGTCGGTACCCTGAACGCCCGCTGTCTGAGGCTCATAGTTCAACGGCAATACGCTCTCGCAGTTATCCAGCACGATAAGCGTAGGATGATCGCGGAGCGCGCGCTCGATGGGTTGCAGCGCTTCTTTCAAGTCGCGGTAATGCGCAACTGAATACTGAGGGCCTTCGGGCAAGAGCTGATGGCCAAGGCTGTCGAGCACGCCGCGCGCATCAGTGTAATTCTCTAGACTCACGAAAGCCGCGCGACGGAAACGATTCGTGCTCACCATCCAACGCGCAAGCTCGACAGCCAGCGTCGTCTTGCCTTCGCCTCCCTGTCCGCGCACGACTGCATAAGACTGTTCAGCAGGAGTCTTCATTTGTAGCAGCCGTTCCAACGACAGCAACTCACGGCTGCGACCGATGAAGCTGTGCAGTGGTGGCTCGGGCAGTGAGCCGAGACTGAGACGCCGTTGTTTGCTTTGCAGAATTCGAACCTGTTCGGGCAGCAGCCTCGTGACCAGTTGAGGATCGTTTTCTTCCTGATACAGCACCGGCACGAACCAATCCTGTAGCCGCAATTCTCCCGCGCCCATCACTCGAATCCGAAAGTCATCGTCGAAGAGAGCGTTCTGCCCGGCAAGCATCGCGGTGCCAATGCGTTTTCCTTCAGCAAGCTCGCGATAAAAAGTCGTGACGAAGCGGCGAGCAGTTTCAACAAGCACGCTGTGGGTCATCGCTACGACTGAGGTCACTCCCTCGTCGAGCAGTTTGGCGGCGACTGAAGCGGTCGGTCTCTCTTCGGACGCGCTCTGGCAGGCTTCGAGAAAGACTAGCGGAATGCGATGATCTCTCACCAACGCGGCCAGCTTCTCGGCGTCAATCGACTCGCTCTTTCGTTTCTCTGTCTTGTCGCTGTCCTCGGGGTCTTCAAAACACAAAGCGCCAAGCCCTCGCTCCCGGTTGTACACCCCGTGCCCGTCGAAGTGAATCACGTCAAACGGCTCGCCGGCATCAGCGGCTTCTTTCAAGATCTTCCGCAACTGCGGAAACGTCGGCGGGTTGAGAATTCTGAGTTCCGCGAGCTCACCCAAGCTCTCGATAGCATCAACCAGTGGGCGAGCGCTGAGACGGTGATCAATATAACCAGCTCGTTCGTCTTCTGGTCGCGGGCTGAGCAGCAAAATGCGAATGGGCAAGCTCGATAACCGAGCTTTTTCGGCGCGCTCTTTTGGCAGGCAGCGACGAACGCGCACCGCGTTCTTGCCCTGGAACAGAAAGCTGCGGCCGTCGTGCATCAGCTCCCAAGGAAGCGCCAGCAGCGCACTGGCAGCTTCATTCGCAGCGGCCTGTTCCTCTTGGCTGCTGCCTTCGAGCAGTCGCTCGTCTACTAAAATAGAAAAGCGGCGCTCGACGTCATCAGCGGTGTGTTGCCAATCCGCGAGCAGCTCACGCGCAGACTGAGCAGTGGTCGCGGCGTCATAAAGTTCCTTGCCCCACTGCGGCAGTTTCTCCTCGATGTGTTTCGCGCGTTCAGTGAAGACGCCGGTCGGCCACAAGTAGTATCGCTCGAGATACCAGCGCAGATCATCGGCTTCAATCGGGCCAAGCGGTGCGATGAACTTGAACTCTCGACTATCGGCGGCAGGGCGGGCTGCATCGGCGGGGTCGTAGGTCAGTTGCGCTGTAGCTTTTGCGCGCCACTTGCCTTCGCCTACTTCTTCAATGCTGGCGCTCTTCAACTTCAATCTCAATTCGGCGACGAGCCGGGCTTCGGGCTCTTGAATCGATTGCTGGTCGTCAGGCAGGCGTTCTCCGAGCGCGGCAAGAATCTGCGGCAAGGCTTCGCTTACACCTCCCGTTTTGAGTTCGACACGAATACCAACAGGCTCTTCACCGAACAGCAGTTTCAAAACGGGCGGCTGGACTCCGGGCATCAGCAGCGGGACAACTTTATAGCGTTCACTCCTTCGGCGCTCCTCGACCTCCAGCGCTTTCTTGACTTCGTTTTGGACCCACATCGAGTTAAGCGCATCAAGACTCACGACCACGATGAACTGTCGCGCGTTCTCGATGTTGCTTTCGATTTCCGGCGTGAGCTTGTCACCACCACTCAATTCCCGTGAATCAGCCCAGACGGTTAACCCCAGGCTTTCGAGAGCTGAGCGGAGTTCGTGAACGAAATCGTCGTCTTTGCTCGAATGAGAAATGAAGATGTGATCGCTGCTCACGGGGGCTCCGATCGGTAACAATGATGACGCGATGATAGCACGACGCTCGCGACAAATGTACCGCAGGTTGTCCAGCCTGCTGCACGGCTGGGAGTCAGGCTCCAGTTGGTTCACCAATGAAAGCAGCGGGGGCAAGCCCTCCTTCCCTACCTGTCATTCCTTGGCTGCCTCGAGGTGAACGAAGGTCCCTCTGATGTAAATCTCTCTCCGATTCTGGGAAAGCTCATCCTGCAAGCGGACACATCAATTGCACCCTCAATCGACTCCTCGAACTCCATCTGGAATTATTGCTCGACTTAAGCTCCGCCGTAGTGGTGGCACGCGAATTGGCTTGCGAGTGCTAAAGCTTCAAGCCGTTCGCTGCGTTTCGCGTGTGCCTGAGTTTCGCGCAAGAGGCAAGGATCCGATGGTGGCGCTGAGATTTGAATAGAGCGGGCGTTCAGAGTACCGACTTTAGTCGGGTAGTGCCTTGCGCTTCCACTACTCTATTCTCCAAAGCACTACCCGGCTAAAGTCGGTACTCTGAACGCCTGCAGTCGACGGTCTGAACGGTCCGTGAGGGTAACAATGAACACTCTCCTGAACGACATTCGCTATAGCGCCCGCCTGATGGTCAAGAGCCCCGGCTTCACCGCAGTGGCGGTGATTACTCTCGCGCTCGGGATAGGCGCGAACACCGCGATCTTCAGCGTCGTCAACGCGGTTCTGCTCAGGCCGCTTCCTTATCCGCATTCCGAACGGCTGGTGCGCGGTACGTGGCAGTTGGAAACCGGCGAGATCGACGCGGTCACCGCGCTGGTGTTCGAATACTGGAAAGATCATACCAGCGCTTTCGAAGCAGTTGCCGGTTATTCAGGCATCAACTCCGGCTTCAATCTCGCGGGCGGCGCAGATCCCGAACGAGTTCGCGGGCTGCAAGTGTCCGAAGGGTTTTTTCGAGTCCTGGGAATCGATCCGGCGATGGGGCGAGGCTTTCTCGCGGAAGAAGATCGTCCGGGCGCCGCACCCGTCGTCGTGGTGAGTGACGCGTTGTGGCGCAGCTATTTCGGCGGCGATCCCAACTTGATCGGCAAAGAAGTTCAGGTTAACGGCCGCAGCCGCACGGTAGTTGGCATCCTTCCCGCTGCGTTCCAATTCGAAGCGCCAGTTGATATGTTACTTCCCTTACAGTTGAAAGCGGACGTTCGGGATGACGGGCAGAACACCGGGTTGATTGCGCGGCTCAAGCCCGATGTCACGCGCGGCCAGGCGCAGGCCGAAGTCGAGCAACTTCTGCCGGCGTTTCGCCGCGAGTATCCGACCCATCTGCAAGCCGGCGAAAGAGGAATGCTATTGGCCGGTTACCAGCAATCGATTGTCGGCGACACCGGCAAGACTTTGTGGTTGTTGTTTGGCGCGGTCGGGTTCGTGTTGTTGATCGCGTGCGCGAATGTCGCGAACCTGCTGCTCGCACGCGCAAGCGCCCGCAAGGGAGAAATCGCGATTCGGATTGCGCTCGGCGCCAGTCGCCGGCGGCTGATGCGCCAACTGCTCACCGAAAGTTGGCTGCTCGCGCTATCGGGCAGCCTCGCCGGGTTGCTGGTTGCGCTGTGGAGCGTGCCGGCGCTGCTGGCGTTCACGCCGCGAAAGCTGCCCCGCCTCAATGAAATTGGTTTGGATCATCAAGCCGTCCTCTTCGCGGTAGTCGCGTCCCTTGTCACAAGCTTGCTGTTCGGCATCGTGCCTGCCTGGCGCGCGACGCGACTCGACGTGAACCAGGCGATCAAGTCGGCTTCAAGCCGAAACAGTGCTGGAAGGCTCGATTCACGCGTGCGAGGGCTTCTAGTCGTCAGCGAGGTCGCGCTCTCGTTGGTTCTGCTGATCGGCGCCGCGCTGCTGATCGAGAGCTTCACCAAGCTGCGCGCGGTGAATCTCGGGTTTGATCCGAACCAGGTCACGACCGCCCAGGCTTCGTTGACTTCCGAGCGATACCGAACGACCGCCCAGGTTTGGGCTTTCGAACAGCAAGTGCTCGATCGACTCACCTCGTTGCAGGGTGTAGTCGCGGCAGCCACTGCGTCGAATGTGCCCCTCGAACGCGGACTGAGAATGGGAGTTGGAATCGAAAGCGTCGGCGAAAGAAACACTCAGACGGTATGGGTGCGCACAATCAGCCCGCGGTATTTTCAAGCTCTGAAGATTCCGATGCTGAGCGGCCGCGAGTTCAATGACGCCGATACGCAAACCTCCGCGCTGGTGGTAATCGTCAATGAAACTCTCGCACAGCGTTACTGGTCCGGCCGCGATGCGGAGAGCGAGCAGATTTCAAGACAAGGCAAGGCGCTTCAGGTTGTCGGCGTCGCGGGTGACATCAGGGAAATGGCTCTCGATCAAGCCGTCGAGCCGACGATCTACATTCCGGCCTCGCAAATGCCTGACGGTTTGATGGCCGCAATGAATCGCTGGTTCCTGACTTCGTGGATCGTGCGCACAAGCGGGCCGGTTGATCTGACTGCGGCGCTGCAGCAGGCGATGAAAGAGGCATATCCGCAAATGCCGCTCGCCAATGTCCGTCCGATGAGGCAGGTCATAAGCTCGTCGATAGCGTCGCAGCAATTCATTCTCTTGCTGATGGGAGTCTTTGCCGGCCTGGCGCTTGTGCTGACGGCTGTTGGTATCTACGGGGTGCTCAGCTACCAGGTAAGCCGGCGCACAAATGAAATCGGAATTCGGATGGCGCTCGGCGCGGGAGTCAGCGATGTGTTGAAGCTGGTCATCGGCCAGGGATTGCGGCTGGCGTTGATGGGCGTGGCGATCGGCGTAGCGGCGGCTTATGGCTTGACCAGGTTGATCGCGAACATGCTGTTCGGCGTCAGCGCCACCGACCCCGTCGTCTTCGCCGTCGTCGCGCTGCTGTTGACAGGAGTGGCTCTGGGAGCCTGTTTCGTGCCGGCGCGCCGCGCGACAAAGGTCGACCCTATGATTGCGCTTCGGTATGAATAGAGAGATTTCGATTGCCGATTTGCGATTGCCGAATGAGGTGCGGTTAGTTATCAACTAATCGGCAATCGCAAATCGGCAATCGGAAATCCATAGAACCCTGGACCCCGGAGGGTAACAATGAACACTCTGCTAAAAGACATTCGCTACAGTCTGCGCCTGATGATCAAGAAGCCGGGCTTCACGGTTGTCGCGTTGATAGCCCTCGCGCTCGGGATCGGCGCCAACACCGCTATCTTCAGCATCGTCAATGCGGTTCTGCTCAGGCCGCTTCCTTACGCCGACCCGGCGCGTCTGGTGTCGGCAGAGTCGGTGAATTCACTTAATCCCCAGCGCGAAATCGATGGAGTGTCGCCCGCGGATTTCTGGGATTGGAAAGAACAGACTCAGGCATTCGAGCAACTCGCTGTGCTCTCGGGCGGCGGCGGGTTCAGTTTGAGAGATGCCGATCAACCCGACATCTTTAACGGCGCAAGGGTTTCCTACAATTTCTTTCAGACGCTTGGCGTTCAGCCTTTGCTTGGACGCACGTTTTCATCCGAAGACGGGGACACGGGCGCGCCCGAAACGGTTGTCTTGAGTTACAGATTGTGGATGCGGCGCTTCGGCGGCGATCCCGCGGTCGTCGGCAAAACATTCAATAGCGTTGATGGCGGCACGACGGTAATCGGGATCATGCCGCCCGGCTTCAAGTTTCCGAGCTACGCCGAAGTGTGGACCCCGCTCGCTCGCAACTCGAGCGAGATGCGAAACCGCTCTAATCGATACTTCATCGCGATCGGAAGAATCAAGCCCGATCAAACAATCGAGAGCGCGGAGGCCGAACTAGGAACGATAGCCGGCCGCCTTGAAGCCGAGCACCCGCAATCGAACAAAGGATGGACGGCGCATCTTCGGCCATTGCGTGAGAGCCTGATGGGCAGCACGCGAACGCCGCTGTTGATATTGCTGGGCGCTGTAGCCTGCGTGCTGCTGATCGCCTGTACGAACGTCGCGAACCTTCTGCTCGCGCGCGCCGCCACTCGCAAAAAAGAGATGGCCATTCGACTCGCCCTGGGCGCCGGACGGTCGCGGCTAATGCGGCAGTTGCTGACCGAGAGCGTAGTGCTCGGACTTGCGGGAGGCGCAGTCGGATTGCTGATTGCAGCGTGGGGACTGGATCTCCTCATAAGCATCTTGCCGTCGACTGAGGCTTACCAGTTTCCGGTCGAGATTCGTATCGATCGAGCTGTGATGTTCTTTACGCTTGCTGTCTCGGTGTTGACCGGAATTGTTTTCGGTCTGGCGCCGGCGTGGCAAGCTTCGCGGCCCGATGTGAGCGAGTGGCTAAAGGAAGGCGGCCGCGCGGGCTCGGGACCCGGTCATCAACGTACTCGCAGCGCGCTTATCGTCGGCGAGATCGCGGTCGCGCTGGTTCTGCTCATCGGGGCAGGCTTGTTGATCCAGAGCTTCGTTCGATTGACGCGCGTCGATCTGGGCTACGATCCAAACCGGCTTATGACGATGTGGGTATCGGCCCCGTTTTCCAGATACCCGAACAACGAGGCGAAAGCGGGTTTCTACAGCCGGCTGCTCGACCAGGTCTCTCGAGTACCCGGCGCCGACGGCGTGACGCTGAGCAGCGAGGCCTGGTTCGGCTTTCTCAATTTCCAATTCAACATTGAAGACGAGCCGCTGCCCACCGGTGACGCCACCGTCCGGTATAGCGCGGTCGCGCCCGGCTACTTCAACGTGCTGAAGTCACAGCTTCGCGCGGGCCGCGACTTCGACGACCACGACGACGCTCGATCGCCGAATGTGGCCATCGTCAACGAAGCTCTGGCGCGCCGTTACTTCCCGGACAGCAATCCGATTGGAAGGAGGATCGTGCTCGGCTACCTGGGCAGCCGGCTGGTGCGTGAGATCGTCGGCGTATCGGCAGACATAAAGCAGGAAGAATTAGGCGCGCCGGCAAAGCCTGAGATGTATGTTCCATATCAGCAACTGCCCTGGTTCGGGGTGGCGCTTGTGATTCGAAGCTCGGGCGCCGATCCAATGAGCCTGAAGAAGGAGGTACAGCAGGCAATCTGGGAAGTGGACAAGAACCTGCCGGTTTCAACTCCCGAGACACTCGATCATCATCTTGCGACTCTTGTCGCCGAGCCGCGCCTTTACACGCTGCTGCTTGCGATGTTTGCCGCGGTAGCTTTGGTTCTCGCTTCGGTCGGTATCTATGGTGTGATTTCTTACTCCGTCACCGAACGCACGCACGAAATCGGAGTACGGCTGGCGCTCGGCGCGGAGGCGCGAAACGTCGTTATGCTGATCGTAAGGCAGGGCATGATGTTGGCGTTGGTCGGCGTGGCTCTCGGATTGGGGGCGGCTTTCGCATTGACGAGGGTTATGTCGAGCCTGTTGTTCGGAGTGAGCGCGACCGACCCGCTGACGTTTGTGATCGTTTCGGTGCTTCTAACAGGAGTGGCTCTGGGAGCCTGTTTGGTGCCGGCCCGGCGCGCGACGAGAGTCGATCCGATGGTGGCACTGCGATACGAATGAGTTCCGGGTTCAGAGTTCGTGGTTCAGAGTTCCAGGTTCAGAGTACCGACTTTAGTCGGGCAGTAAACGCGGGCTTTGGACGGTTTCACTTTACACGGCACTACCCGACTAAAGTCGGTACTCTGAACGCCGGCTCCGAACGATGAAGATGGGAGGAGTATGCAAACATTGTTAGATCTCCGATATGCGGCGAGAATGCTGCTAAAGCAACCTGGCTTCGCGCTGGTGGCGGTCATAACACTCGGGCTGGGCATCGGCGCCAACACAGCAATCTTCAGCGTCGTCAACGGCGTATTGCTTCACCCGCTCCCGTACCGGGAACCGGAACGGTTGGTTGCTTTATGGGAGACCAAGACGACCGCCGGGCAGGAACCCAATAATCGGAATGAAGTTGCGCTGGGCAATTTCCTCGACTGGCGAGCGCAGCAATCCGTCTGCGATGAGATCGGAGCTCTCACTTATGCGAGCCTTAATCTGACTGGTCTTGCCGAGCCCGAACGAATCCAGGGCGCGGTCGTTACGGCCAATCTCTTTCAAGTGCTCGGCGTCCAACCGATCACGGGACGCATGTTTCTTCCCGAGGAGGAGAATCCCGCCAGCGCGCGCGCCGTCATCATCAGCAACGGGCTATGGCAACGGCGTTTCGGCGCCGACACTGGTTTGGTAGGAAAGACTCTGACGCTGAACGGCAATCAACACACAGTTGTCGGAATCATGCCTCCCGCCTTCGAGCTTCAGTTCCCAACAAGCAGAGAGATTGATATGTGGGTGCCCATGCGCATCGATACCTCCAATGCCAATCGACAATCCCATTATCTCTATGTTCTGGGGCGTCTCAAACCGGGGATCGGGCTCGAGCAGGCGAAGGAAGGCATGACCGTCCTCGCCGGTCAGCTCGAGCAACAATATCCGCAGACAAATGCTGATCGAGGCGCGAACGTGATTTCCTTGCACCGGCAATTGGTCGGAGACGTCCGGTCATACATCGAGGTGCTGTTCGCGGCGGTCGGTTTTGTGTTGTTGATCGCCTGCGCCAACGTCGCGAACCTGTTGTTGGCCCGCGTCGCGGCGCGCCACAAGGAAGTTGCGATTCGCACAGCGCTCGGCGCCAGCCGCTTGCGGCTCGTGCGTCAGATGTTGACGGAGAGCCTGCTGCTTTCGGTTCTGGGTGGGTTGCTGGGATTGTTGCTCGCGGTCTGGGGAATTGACGTACTCGTGGCGCTCTCACCTCCGGATGTTCCGCGGCTGAGTGAAGTTGGTGTGCACGGACCCATCTTCGTCTGGACCTTGGCAGTAGCAATTATCACCGGAGTCCTCTTCGGTCTGGCTCCAGCGCTCGGCGCTTCAAAATCCAATCTAAACGAGTCCCTCAAAGAGAGCGGGAGAAGCACTGCTGCTCCCGGGCGCGCCCGCTTGCGCAATCTTCTGGTAGTTTCCGAGGTGGCCCTCGCGCTGGTGCTTTTGATTGGCTCGGGGTTGATGATTCGCAGCTTTATGAGATTGCAACAGGTCAATCCGGGCTTTGAGCCAAGGCACCTGCTCACAATGAATGTCCTGCTGCCCGCTCAAAAGTATCGTGAGAACCAGCAAATCAATACCTTCTTCGATCAACTATTCGAACGCATCCGAGCGGTGCCCGGAGTTGACGGAGTCGGAGGCATTGATCCCCTTCCTCTGAGCAATAGCAACGCGACGACGGGCTTCGTCATCGAGGGCGGGCCGGCACTCGCCGTTGCGGATCGCCCGGAGGTCGGTGAACGCACGGTCACTCCCGCGTACTTCGAAGCGATGCGGATCCCTGTGCATCGGGGACGCGAGTTCACATCGGGGGACCGTGAAGACACGCCGCGAGTTGTAATAATCAACGAAGCACTTGCGCGCCGCTTCTGGCCCGGCGAGGAGGCGGTCGGCAAACGACTCGGGTTTAAGGCCGCGACTCCACAAGTCTGGCATGAAGTCGTCGGCATCGTCGGTGATGTGAAGCACCAACGGCTCGACGCAGATCCCAAGCCGGAAGTGTACTTCGCGTACCAGCAGTATCCGGACAGATTCATGAGTCTGGTGGTTCGAACTGCTGAACCGGTCGAACCTGGCGCCCTGATCACCGCGATTCGCGATCAGGTTCTCGCCGTTGACGCGAATCAACCGGTCTTCGACATCAACACGATGGATGAGCGTATGGCGAAGGCTGTCGCACCGAGCCGCTTCATCATGCTGCTGCTCGGAGTTTTTGCGGGGCTCGCTCTGATTCTCGCGGCAGTTGGCATCTATGGAGTGATTTCGTATTCAGTCACCCAGCGGACTCACGAGATTGGCGTTCGAATGGCGCTCGGCGCTGAGGCGGGAGATGTTTTGGGGCTGGTGGTCAGGCAGGGGATGACGCTGGCGCTCGCGGGCATTGCGGTGGGATTAGCCGGAGCCTTCGCGCTCACTCGGTTGATGTCCGGGCTTCTGTTCAGCGTCAGCTCGACTGATCCCTTGACGTTCACACTCATCTCGCTGCTTTTGATGGGAGTGGCTCTGGGAGCCTGTTTCGTGCCAGCCCGCCGCGCGACGAGAGTCGATCCGATGATCGCGTTGCGATACGAATAACATAATTGCCGATTTCTGATTGGCGATTGCCGAATGGAACAGATGAATAAAGACGACTTAAAACAGAGAACAAAGAAGTTTGCGTTGAGAGTAATGAAATTGGTCGAAGCACTTCCTAAAACAGCATCGGGAAGGGCAATTGGAAACCAACTCGTTCGTTGTGGAACTGGCGTCGGATCAAACTACCGAGCCTGCTGCAGAGCTCGATCAAGGGCTGATGGCTTATGGCAGAGACGTTTCGGCTCTGACGAGAACATCATTGGCCGAAAGATCACGCTCAACGACGAGTCCTACGATGTTGTCGGGGTAATGCCGTCGGGATTTCAGTTCCCGCGCAAGGGCGAGCTGCCGGGCGGCTTTCAGTTTCCGCGGCAGGCTGACGTCTATGTGCCGCTCGCCTTGACGCCGGCTCAAATGACCGACCGTGGGAGAGATTACCTTGCGGTGGTCGCGCGACTCAAGGCTCAGGTCACTTTCGCTCAGGCGGACGCCGAAATGGATGCGATCGCGGATGGGCTGAAGCAACAATACCCGCAGTCAAATACCAACAAGGAGATAAACGTCGTATCACTGCATCAGCAAGTCACGGGCAAAGTGCGCACCACTTTGTTTGTTCTGTTGGGCGCGGTTGGGTTTGTATTGTTGATTGCATGCGCCAACGTTGCAAACCTGCTTTTGGCCAGGGCGGCTTCAAGGCAAAAGGAATTCGCGATTCGCACCGCGCTTGGCGCGAGCCGAACGCGAGTCATCAGGCAATTGCTCACCGAGAGCATCCTCTTATCGCTGGTCGGGGGGACGCTCGGCGTTCTGCTGTCGCTTTGGGGCATCGATCTTTTGGTGGCCTTGAGCCCGGCGAACCTGCCTCGCGTGGACGCTATCGGCCTCGACTGGCGAGTGCTCGGATTCACGTTCGCGATCTCATTGCTTACCGGAATCATTTTCGGCCTGGCGCCGGCGCTCCAGGTATCGAAGCCCGATCTCAACGATGCGCTCAAGGACGGCGGCCGCTCTTCATCGATCGGGTTTCGGCATAATCGATTCCGAAGCATGCTGGTTGTAACTGAAGTTGCGCTCTCGCTGGTTCTGTTAATCGGCGCAGGCCTGATGATCCGAAGCTTTGTTCGCTTACTAAACGTCGATCCCGGCTTGAACACGCGGAACCTTTTGACGCTGGACGTCGGACTGCCGCGCGGGAAGTATACGGGTCCGCAGCAGGTAGCTTTCTTCCAGCAGGTTATTGAGCGAATGCAGACGCTTCCCGGCGTTCAATCCGTAGGAGCGGTTTATCCTTTGCCGCTCAGCGGCGCCAAAGAAGGGATGGGCATCGGAATTGAAAATCGTCCGCCGGCCGCTCCGGGGGAAGCCTACAGTGCGGGACCTCACTGGGTCAGTCCGGATTACTTCAGCGTAATGGGCATCTCACTGGCGGCGGGTCGCGAGTTCGCCGAGCGCGACGGAGCCGGCGCGCCAAGGGTGCTCATCATCAACGAGGCAATGGCTCACAAATACTGGCCCGATGAAGATTCGATCGGCAGGCGGATTGTTTTCGATCAGGTCAACGGCCAGCCGAATTGGCGTGAGATCGTCGGCGTAGTGAAGGACGTCAGGCACATCTCGCTGGACTCCGAACCGAAACCAGAAATGTATTTTCCGTTCCCCCAAGTCCCGATCTTCTTCTTGACCATTGTCCTGCGCACGACGGGCGACCCGCTTAGCCTTGCGGCTGCAGCGCGAGGCGAGGTGCTGGCGGTGAAGAGCGACCAGCCGGTCTCTAACATTCACACGATGGAAGAATTGCTTGGGAATTCAATTGCGGAAAGGCGGTTCAACATGCTTCTGCTTGGCGTCTTCGCCACCATCGCGCTGCTGCTGTCGGCGGTTGGAATCTACGGTGTGATGTCCTATTCGGTAGTGCAGCGAAGTCACGAGATTGGCGTGAGAATGGCGCTGGGGGCGCGGCGCTCCAACGTGCTTGCGCTCGTAGTGAAGCAGGGTATGACGCTCGTGGTTGCCGGATTGGGAATAGGATTGGGAGGGGCTTTCGCGCTCACTCGCATAATGGTGAGCTTGCTTTATGGCGTGAGTGCGACCGATCCGCTGACGTTTTCGATTATCGCGTTGTTGCTCGGGGCGGTTGCGCTGCTGGCTTGTTATGTGCCGGCGCGACGCGCAACAAAAGTCGATCCGATGGTGGCGTTGCGGTATGAGTAAACTAATTGCCGATTGCCGATTGGCGATTGCAGAATAGCAGGATGAACAAAGAAGACCTGAAACAGAGAACAAAGAAGTTTGCGTTGAGGGTGATGAAGTTGGTCGAAGCGCTTCCAAAGACACCGTCGGGAAGGGCAATTGGCAA
>DATNBZ010000116.1:0-38471 GCA_035607285.1 Blastocatellia bacterium
GCAGCGACCCACAGGCTAAACAGAATCTGCTGGACGCGTTGAATCAGGGCAAGAAACTGGTGAACTACACGGGCCACGGCTCGGTGGACATCTGGGAAGCCAACCTGCTGACGGACGGGGACGCGGCGACGCTGGTGAACGGGCAGAACCTGTCGGTGGTGGTGGCGATGACGTGCCTCAACGGCTACTTCATCGACGAGCGGATCGAGAGCCTGGCGCACGCGCTATTGAACGCGCCGAACGGTGGAGCGGTGGCCATGTGGTCGTCGTCTGGATTGACGGCGGCCAACGCACAGGCGGATGCGGACTTTGAATTGTTCCGGCAGTTGTTCGCCGGAGCTTCGATTCGACTTGGGGATGCGACGATCAGGGCGAAGACTGCAGTGAGCGATATGGATGTTCGAAGAACGTGGATACTGATCGGAGATCCCACTACGAGGTTCAGGCAGTAGCGCACGAAATCCGCGCGAATCCGGATTTACGCGGTACTACGCGAGCGCACCTCTGCGTCCCCTGCGTCCTCTGCGGTTTTCTTAATCAGTGGAATAAACCGCAGAGGGCGCAGAGGACGCGGAGGGATTCTTCCCACAACACACACCAGTAGCTCAATCGCACGTTCAAGATTGTCTCCATCTCCTTCAGCGCGGGCCGGCGGGAAGGTGCTCGTGGAGATACCTGGTCAGCAACTCAAACAGATGCCGCGTTGTGTTCGTCCCTTCGCTGATCGAATGCGTGCGATTCGGATAAGACATCAGCGTGAACGGTTTGTTCGCCGCAACCAGCGCATTGATCACTGCCTCGCTGTTCTGATAGTGCACGTTGTCGTCGCCCGTGCCGTGCACCAATAACAGGTTGCCCTGAAGCTTGTCGGCAAATGTAATCGGCGAACCGCGCTTGTAGTCTTCGGAGTTCTGCTGAGGCAAGCCCATGTAGCGCTCTTGATAAATCGTGTCGTAGTAGCGTTGATTCGCGACCGGCGCTACCGACATCCCCGTTTTGTAGATCTCCGGATGGCGAAACATCATGTTGAGCGTCATCGAACCTCCGCCGCTCCAGCCCCATATTCCGATTCTTGCCGGGTCGACAAACTTCCAGCGATCGATGATCGCTTTTGCGGCCGCCGCTTGATCCTGAGACGCGAGCACGCCGATCTGTCGATACACGATCTTTCTCCACGCGCGGCCCCGCGGGCTGGGAGTGCCCCGGTTGTCCACGCTCATGACGATGTAGCCCTGCTGCGACAGCATCACGTGCCATAAGTAGTTGTTGCTGCCCCACGAGTCCAAAACCGTTTGCCCGGCGGGCTCGCCATAGACAAAAAACAAGACGGGATACTTTTTAGAAGGATCGAAATCGGGAGGCTTGATCATCCAACCGTCGAGCTGAACACCGCCGCCGATGTCGACTCTGAAGAACTCGCTCGGGCCGCGCTTCAGCTTGCCTACGTTCTCGATGACTGCCGCGTTCGGAACCATCATTCGCAAGCTCGCGTGACCCGGCAACCGCACGAGATCGATCTGCGGCGCCTTCCCAAAAGCAGAGTAGGTGTGAAACGCGAACGTCGCTCGCGGTGAAATATTGTAGGTGTGAGTTCCCGGTTGATTCGCGGGAGAAAGGCGCTCCTGTTTGCCGCTGCCGTCCAGCGTTGCGCGATAGAGATAGCGTTGCGTCGCGTTCTCAGGCGAGGCGCGATAGTAAAGCCACCCGCCCGCTTCATCCACGCTTTCGATGTTGGTGAGATCGAAAGCTCCGGTCGTGATCAGCTTGATCGACGCTCCGTCTCGTGAGACCGAGTACGCGTGCCGCCAGCCGTCCCTCTCGCTCACCCACAAGAACCGCTTCCCGCCGTCCAGCCAGTCGATATCTGACTCGATGTCCACCCATGCCTCGTCCTTCTCGGTGAGAATCGTCCTTACTACGCCGGTTCGAATGTCTCCAAGCATAACCAGGTTCGTGTTCTGCAAGCGATTGAGCTGCTGGAGCGCGACCTCATTGGAATTTGCGGCCCAGTCCATCCTCGCGATGTAGTGGTTGCGCGGGTCGCCGGGCACTTCGAGCCATTTCGTCGCTCCGCCTGCGGCGGCTACGACACCTATTCGTGAAGCCGAATTCTGCTCGCCGGCCTTTGGATATTGAACGGGTATGATCACCGGGTAGAGCGAATCGGTGTTGTTGATCAGAGTGAAGTCGCGCACGCCGGCGGCATCGAGTTGCCAGTAGGCGATGTGATTGCCGTCGGGACTCCAGCGCCAGCCGTCGCGCAAGTCCAGCTCTTCTTCGTAGACCCAGTCAAAAGTCCCGTTGATGATCGTGCGCGAGCCGTCATCGGTCAAACGAGTAATTCGATTGTCGGCGAGGTTCTCAACGTAGAGATTATTCTCGCGTACGTAGCCGGCTCGCGTTCCGTCGGGCGCGAACTTCGCGAACATCAGCGTAGACGGTTTCGCGTCGCCGCCGAGCTTGCTGAGCGTTCCGGAACTCAGGTTCAGGATCCAATAATCACCGCGAGTGTTCTGCCGCCATACACGTTGTGAGTTCGTGAAGATGAGCAAGAGTTGTTTGTTGGGCGACCAGTCGTAGTTCTCGATAGCGAGCGGCGTTGTGCTTCCTTTGGGGATAAAACGGTCGGAAGCGACTAACACGTCTCGGCGGCCGGTCTCGGCGTCGTAGCGAACGATGTCCTGGCCGTCTTTCACGGTAGCGGAAGGCTCGAGCCGCGTGTAGCCGGCGCCGTCGCCAAGCCAGCGAACCGGCCCCAGCGTCTGGCTGACGAACTCCTTTGAGCTGTATAGCCGGCTGAGCGTGAGGATTGAGGGATCACCTTGTTGAGCGAACGCTTGTGACGCGGTCAGGACCAGTAAAAGAAGCAGCGTACGACGAATCATCGAAACCTCCATTAGCGATTCTTTGCGAGCTTTGGCGCGTTCTTCTTTGCGGGCTTTGCGGTCCTTTGCGTCTTTGCGTTGAGTATTCTTGTTTCCGCACGGAAATTCTCAACGCAAAGACGCAAAGCACCGCAAAGCTCGCAAAGAGGAAAGCTCGCAAAGAATCAATCAAGCGAGCGGCGTTCAAAATTGCGCAAGCCGAGCCACGTGAACAACGCGCAGAAAACCACCAGCCCTCCGAAAATCAACCACAGGGGCATGTGTCCCAACTGCGGCGTCAGCGCGGCGCGAAAACCTTCGCTCGCGTAGACCAGTGGATTCAACATCACCATTTTTTGAAACCAGGGCAGCACGCTCAACGACGACCATGGATAGTAAGCGCACCCGAAGAAGATCATCGGTCCGAGCAAGACGTTGAACATCAATCCTATCTGCTGGGGCTCGACGATCGTGCCCATCACCATCCCGAACGCCGCAAACAGCCACCCGGTTATGAGCGCGACCGAAACCAACAGGAGAAAGTTCCCGGGCTGAAGATCCAGATGTGTACCCATCATCAGCCAAGCCAGCGGCAGGACGAACAGCCCGGCGATCACTGCCTGGATGATCCCAACGATTATCTTTTCAGCCGCAACTCCCATGATGCTGATCGGCGCCAGCAGCCGGTCTTCTATTTCTTTGGTCCATCCGAATTCAACCACCAGCGGAAGCGCCACGGCCTGCATCCCAGAGAGCGTCATGCTTAAAGCCAGGATGCCGGGCAGAAGCGCGTTGGCGTAGCCGGCTTGGACGATGCCAAGCCGCGGCATCACATAACCAAAGATGAATGTAAATAAGATCGGCTGAATTCCAACACGCAGGAAGAAGAACTTCAACTCGCGGCGGGCGACGCGCATATCGCGATGCAGCAGGGCTAACATTGTCGACATAGGTTCCTCTCTGGGAGCGCAGGCATCCTTGCCTGCATGCCACCGCACGACAAAGAGCAGGCAGGATGCCTGCGCTCCCAGGGCTTCAGTCTCGCAGGCTTCTACCGGTCAGATGTAAAAACAGATTCTCGAGACTCGGCTCGGACACATGAGCATCGGTCACCATCACGCCTCGTTCGCCCGCTACTCGCATTGCGTTTGCGAGCAGGCCTTCTGCTTTGTCCGCGTAAACCCGAATCGTGTTGTTCTGGATTTTCACATCGACCACGCCGCCAAGCGCGGGCAGCGCCGCCGCCAGCGAGTTGACCGCGCCGTCCGCGTTCTGAACCTGCAGCTCGATCAGATAACCGCCCGGCACTCCAGCCTTCAACGTCGACGGTGTGCCCAACTCCAAAAGCTTGCCCTTGTCCATGATGGCAATGCGCCGGCAGAGTTGGTCCGCCTCTTCCATGTAGTGAGTGGTCAGGAAAATCGTTTGCCCTTTTTCGTTGAGCTCGCGCAACAGGTCCCAGATCGCGCGGCGAGCTTGCGGATCGAGACCGGTGGTCGGCTCATCCAGAAACAGAATCGCCGGATCGTGCATCAACGCGCGAGCGATCTTCAAGCGTTGAGCCATGCCGCCCGAATAAACCGTCGGCTTCTCATCAGCGCGTTCGGCGAGTTGAAACCGTTCGAGTAAGTCCCGGGCGCGTTGTTCGCGAACTCGCCTGGGAACGCCAAAGTACTCGGCGTGAAACAGCAGGTTCTCGCGGCCGGTCAGGCTGCGATCGAGATTGTTAACCTGGGGACACACACCTATTCGGCGCTTTACGGAAACAGGGTCGCGGCGCACGTCGATTCCGTCTATCAGCGCGCGCCCTCCTGTTGGCAGCACTCGCGTGGTCAGGACGCCGATCGTAGTGGTCTTGCCCGCGCCGTTGGGACCGAGCAGCCCGAAGAACTCTCCGCGATCGACCTCGAATGAAATGCCGTCAACGGCTTTTACCTCGAGCGGGCTTTTGCGGCTTTTGGGTTTGTAAGTCTTTTGGAGGTTCTCGACGGCGATGACTTTTTCCATTACGCGCTCTCGATGTGAGGATAAAGATCGCGCGTTGAGATCGCAACCGAAGACATGTAGGGGCGGCCCTCCGTGGCCGCCCCTCGTCGCGAATTCAACCGTCCCCGTTTACCAAAGAGGGGCGGCCACGGAGGGCCGCCCCTACATGTCATCGACGTCTGGCTCCGCCTGCCCGTTGCTTCACCGCTGGGCCGTAACAACGTGAGGCTGACTGCTCAGCTTCTCATTCACCCTGCGAATCGAACCCCCGATGATCGAGTTCAAATCAGCCACCGCCTTCTGCGTTTCGTCAGTCACCTCGCGGAGTCGCAACATCTGCGGCTCTGTCGGAGGAGCGATCGGCGATGTGATCGACCCCATCAACGACTGCACCTCCTCGCGCAGCCTGGGCGGATAGCGATAGCCGAACTGGGCTTCGCGCACAAGCGTCGCTCGCAGCTTCTTCAATTCATCCAGAGCAGCGTTGATGTCAGCCATCGCATTGTCGGATTGGCCGGCGGTTGACGCCGCGGGCCCGCGGCCGTCGCCATCACCGCCGCGAGCGGCTGCCGTAGCCGCGGGTTCCGGCGCCTTTCGCATCGTTTCGCCGAGCGCCGTGAGTTGTTTGTTCAGATCATCGATGCGCGCAACCAGCTTGTTAAGCGTCGACGTCAAATCGCGCAGCTTCAAAGCCGCGTCCAACTGTGCCGCGAGATCCGCCTCGGAAATCTTCACTCGAGGATCGATCCCTACCCGCACGGTCTTGCTCAGTTGCTTGCCTCCGGCCGTGAGCGTAATCGTGTACTCGCCGGGCACGACCACCGGTCCGCCGCCGAATCCGAACCGCGCGGCGACTTCTTCAAATGAAGGCTGATCGGCGGAACCCGGCGCGGCTTGCGCAGCCGGCGGGCCCGCAGCGCTAGCCTGCCCAGCCCCAGCCCCTGCGGCTTGAGGCGCTCCGGCTCGGCCTTGCCCGCCGCCACCTCTTCCAAAACCGCCACCGGCTCCGCCTCCGGGTCCGGCGCCGGGCGCTGGCGCAGGCGGATCGTAACGAAGATCCCACACTGCTCGATTAACACCGGCCTTGTTGGCCACGCTTCGAATCGTGCGAACAGGCTTGCCCGATTTGTCTGCAACCGTGATTACAATCGGACCACTTGCATCCGCCTTGAGGTAGTAATCTATGAAGGCGCCTTGCGGCGGGTTCTGCGCCGCGTAAACCTTTTGCCCGAGGTTCGAATCCTTTCCCCACATCTGATAGCGGGTCGCCTGTCGGACGTCGAACAGAAACACGTCGTTTGCTTTTGCAGCCGCCAGTTCCTGAAGCGCTGTCGCGTTATCGAGAATGTAAACGCCGCGTCCGTGGGTTGCGATGATCAAGTCGTTATCGCGCGGATGAACGACAATATCTCTCACCGCCACTGCCGGAACATTGTTGCGAATCGAGCTCCAATGACTTCCGCCATCCCACGAAGCGAACACTCCAAGCTCCGTGCCGCAATAAAGCAGGGTCTTCACCTTCGGGTCCTCGCGAACGACGTGCACATAACCCTTCGCGGGCAGGTCGCCCTTTACCGAAGCCCACGTCTGGCCGTAGTCGGTAGTCTTGAATGCCCAGGGTCCGAAGTCGTCGTCCTGGTGCCGGTCGAACGCAACGTAAGCCGTGCCCGCATCGAAGTGCGACGCGTCGATGTTCGGCACCCACGAATTAGCGGGCAAGCCTTTGATGTTGCCGACCACGTTCTTCCAACTCTTGCCGCCGTCCTGAGTCACCTGAACATTGCCGTCGTCGGTTCCCGCCCAGATGACGCCCGGCTTTACCGGTGATTCTGCGATTGCGATTATCGTGCAATGAAACTCGGCTGCCGTGTTATCTACAACGACCGGGCCGCCCGAAGACTGCTGCTTTGACTTGTCGTTAGTCGTCAAGTCGGGGCTGATCTCCTGCCACGAGTGCCCGTAGTTCGTAGTCCTGAACAATACGTTTCCGCCGAAGTAGACGGTCTTCGGATCGTGCGGCGAAGCTACGATCGGCGGGTTCCAGTTGAATCGGTATTTGTAACCGGCGATTGCGTTTCCGCTCGAGCCGACCTCTTTGGGATAGGGATGGATGCTGCGCGTGCTGCCGCTGTTCGTGTCGGTGACGGTGATGTTTCCGCCCTGCGAGTCGGAATAGACAATGTTCGGCGAGCTGATGTCCGGCACTACGAAGAAACCGTCGCCGCCGCTCACCGTGAACCAATCGTCTTTGCGAATGCCTTCGCGGTAGAGCGTCGCGCTCGGACCAACCCAGTTGCCGTTGTCCTGTAAGCCTCCATACAAATAGTAAGGCTGACGCAGGTCGTAGGTTATGTGATAGTACTGGGCGAACGATACGTTGTTGATCACTTCAAACGTCACGCCCTTGTCATTAGAAATCTGATACCCGCCGTCGCTGCTGTTGAGAACGCGATTCGAGTTCATCGGGTCAATCCACAACCCCTGATGATCGCCGTGCACGCTGTTCGCTATCCGGGCGAAGGTGCGTCCTCCATCGCGCGAGACCGACAGGCCTCCGCCGAGAGAATAGATGCGTTCGGGATCATTCGGATCGACGCGAATGTCGCTGTAATAGAAAGGACGGAAGTTGATGTTCGGATCGTTGTGAACCATGCGCCAGGATTCACCGCGGTCATCGGAGCGAAACAGGTTCCCTTCGGTTTTGGTCTCGGTGATCATATAGACCGTCAAAGGATTACTGCGAGCGATTGCGATTCCGATTCGATCCATCGGGGTCTTCGGCAGCCCGTTGGCCAGTTTCTTCCAGGTCGCTCCGCTGTCGAGTGATTTGTAGAGCGCCGTTTGTCCTCCGCCCGAATCGAAACGCCAGGGCTTGCGTCGAAAGGTGTACATCCCGGCGTAGAGAATCCGCGGGTTCTGCGGATCGATGTCTATGTCTCCGCAGCCGGTGTCCTTATCGATGAACAGCGATTTCGTCCAGGTCCTTCCGCCATCGGTAGTCTTGAACACTCCGCGTTCGTTGCTGGCTCCCCAGGCACGTCCGAGCGCCGCAACGTAAGCGACGTCCGGATCTCGAGGATCGACTTTGATTCGCTTGATGCGTTCAGTCTCATTGAGTCCCAGGTGTTTCCAGGTATCGCCTGCGTCGGTAGACCGATAGACCCCGTCGCCAAACGAAGCGGTGTTACGTGGATCACCTTCGCCGGTGCCGACCCAGATGACGTTGGGATCAGAAGGCGCTACGGTGATGGCTCCGATCGACAACACGGCTTGATTATCGAAGATTGGTTTGAAGGTCGTCCCGCCGTTGGTGGTCTTGAAGATTCCTCCGTCAGCGCCGCCGATGTAAAAAGTATAGGGATCGCCGGCGACGCCTTCGATGGCTGTGGTGCGTCCGCCCATGTTAGCGGGCCCGATCGACCGCCACTTGAGATTCGCAAGCAATGCAGCTTCGTTACTCTCGGGCGCCGCGCTACGAACGGCGGCCGGTGTTACCGCCGCGATCATGAGAGCCAGGATTAGTCTTTTCATATGCCCTCCACACGAGCCGGGTTGAATCGTGTCGCAATCTCCACTGGTGTGATTCATTTAGTGAGGTGATCCAGCAGCAGGTGGCTTCACCAGCGCGGTGGTATATCACACGAAGCAGGGCAATTCAATCTACCTGAAGTCATCAGTACAAATCGGCGAGTGAAGATCGATTGGGCTTCATTTGTTTAGAACGTCTTTCTGATGTTCGCGTGTATCTGAAAGCACATTGCGCTATCTATCTCTTCGCCGCATATCGGGCAATGGGCTTCCTCATGATCTCGGTAGCCCGCAACAGTAAGGATCTCGATGAAGGATGTCTTACCACACTTCCCACACCGCTTTTGCCGCCCATCCGTGAAAACCGCGTCTTCGACCGGTTCTCCATACGCTCTATGCATTGCTTCGGCTTCTCTATCCGCCGAGTACCACCTTAGTTCAAATATGTTTGCGCCATCTGAGAAGACAGTCACAGGACCGTCGGCCGATACTGTGATTATGAGCGCGTCTGAGAGATCGTACGAGGCTCGACTTGCTGACGTATGGCGCATCCCCGTGAGGGGCGGTACAAATCTTTGAGCCTCTGGACTCGGTGTGAGATGGACCCCGGTCGCCAAAAATGTGCCGACGTTCGATATGATCGTTGCACCGTCGTGTTGTGCGAGAAGATGCGCGATGAACCCTAGTGAAGGTCCCTCAACGGCTGGGCTAATGTTCAAACTCAATGGGCGAAGATTAACTGGCTCGACCTCGCCTTCTCTCTCGGAAAGAATCCATACCAATGTTGCTCCGATGCCCCAGGGACTAAGAACGTAATAGGCGAAGTCTAAGAGCGCCGTGAGCTGGTCACCGTCTACCATCGGTGCGACCGCTCGGATTCTGTTGACTGCTTGGCCAACCGGAGGGCTTACAGTCCATCTTCGCGCAAGGTGTTTGAGATTCCCAGTGGATGAGTAAAGGTTAACGACACCAGATCGCTGTCGACGTATCGCAATTCCTTGAAGTCGTCTGACGACCTGGATCAATTGAAGTTCAGGCGCATCGGAAGGTCCCACCAGGAACAAACCTCGAAAGTCCCGTTCTTCCCAAGCCATAACTGCGGCACTGCCGTCAGCTGCCTCTCGTGCCAACGCATGAAATTCTTGCTGCATTGGAAGGAGCGACGGCAATTGAGAATCGGCGGGAACGATGATGCTCCCATAATGCGGAATCAGGCCTTCATGAATATTGGGTTCTAGAGCAACGAGAAGCTCCTCTAGGATATGTTCGCGATTCGCAGCCGAGCGCGCCCACGAAGGGAACATGTGTCGAACGTCGACTCGTGCGAACCGCAGTTCTTTTCGCAGAAGGGTGGCGTCCATGACTGAGACTGTAAATAGCCCGGGACAGGTGAGGCCGTCAATGAGATGATCTGCAAAAGCAGCGGACACTATGTCAGGATCGGTTTGCCATTAAGCCATTGTCGGTAGCTTTCCTTGATGCTAGCATTGAAGAGCATTAGCCATACCAAGGGAGCACAGCAGATGAGCGCAATCCTTGAAGATGTCAAACCAGAGACTGCAGCCAAGATTGCCACCCAAGCAAGGATGCGGGGGCTTTCGGTCGATGAATACCTCATTAGTCTCCTGCCTGACGAACTCGATCACCCAGCAGAGAAGGTGTTAAGCCCGGCCGCGAAATCGAAGCTCTGGCGTGAATGGATCGCGAATCATGCAGTCAAAGGTGTCATCGCCGACGATCGCCGCGATAGCGTCTACACCAGAGAAGATGAAGCCTTATGAGCTACGCGATCGATACGAACATCCTCGCGCGTAGCATTGAGGAAGCTCACCCGATGCACCAAATCGCCAGTGAGGCCGTCGAGACTTTGGTAAGTAGCGAGGAATTGGTTTGCATCTTCCCTCAGGTCCTTTATGAGTTTTGGGTGATTGCTACGCGCCCGCGCGAACAGAATGGATTAGGCATGAGCGCGGCAGAAGCAGAGCTTCAATGCGTGACGTTTGAAAGAATCTTTACTATGATGCCGGATGTTCCGTCGATCTACGCCGAGTGGAAGAGCCTGGTTTCTCAGCACGAGGTTATGGGAAAGAAAGCCCACGACGCCCGCATCGTCGCTGCAATGAAGGTGCACAACGTTTCTCACTTACTCACCTTCAACAGCGATGACTTCAAACGCTTCCAGGGAATCATTACGGTCACAGAACCTGCGGATCTCGTACAACCGTTACAGCCACCCGCATAGCGAATTGAATATCGTGATACCGCTTCAGGCGAAAGTTCGTAAACAGGTCACCTCATCGCGATCGCGTGAATTACAAACTTCCGCCTGAAGGCGGTACTACGAACAGGGGGCGTCCAACCGGGTTTATTCCCCCGACCGTGTCATTCCCTTGCTCACAAGGATCTTCACTTCCACCCGCCGGTTCTGACGGCGGCCTTCCGCGGAGCCGTTGTCGGCGACCGGGCGCAATTCGCCGTAGCCGAATGGCGTGATCATTCGGCGCAGCGGAATCTCGTGATTCTCCTGCAGGTAACGCACGACTGAGTCGGCGCGTTGCTGGCTCAAGGCCCGGTTGCGAGCTGTGTTGCCGGTCGAATCCGCAAAGCCCGCAATCTCGATCACGTAGCCTTTCGTGGACATCGCTTTGTTGGCAAGCTCATCAAGCGCGTGCTTGTCCTCGGGCGAGATCACCGCGCTGTTGACCTTGAACAGGACGGATATTGAATCCTGCACGTTGTAATCGTCGAGCGCCGAAATCCTCTCGTTAGCTTTGCCTGCTTCGTCTCTTGCCGCCTTAGAGATTTCGCCCGCTTCCTCGACCTGTCCCGAGAGGCGCTTATTGGCTTCTTCAACCGGCGCCACTCTCGAGTCAACCACCTTCGCGGTTTTAAGGTCGCCGGAATCGAAACGCACCTTATCAGCGACCAACTGGCCGTTTTGATTGCCGCGCCCGTCGACCTCGACTCTCAACCCGCGAAGCAAGCTTGTAACGTCATAGTCTTTGCCAAAACGGAAGAAACCGCCTTTCGATTTGACGCTCGTGCGATCCGTCAATAAAACGACGGTTTCGTTGTTGACATCATCCGCGATGCTGAATGTATCTGCGTCGCGGCGGATGATTATTCCTTTGACTGTCAATTTCTGCCCGCTTGGGACGACGCGATTGCCAGGCCTGACGCCTGTATCCTGCGACTGACCATTTGACTCAGTAGTCTGTGCGAGCCCCGATGTGAAACTCAATACCAGCACCATCAGGACGAAAATGGCAGAACGGACAACTTCGAATCGATAAGATCTCATTCAAACATCCTCCTTGGGAGCATTCGTGATTGCGTTGGTCGAAGCAAAGGCAAAGCTACGGCCAGGCTATTCTGTTAAGTTGAAGAGTCATGTGTCCTTTTCAACGTCAGACTATCTTTGTGTTGCGGTTCGATTTCTCCCGGTGAGGATCGGGCTAATGATATCTGCCCGCAACGGAAGCGTCACACATGCGGAGTCCGTGGTAACCCCGGACCTTGTACAATGTTAGTAAATCTCGCCGGTTCGCGCCATAGGTCAGCGGAGTTCGTGGAGAGGAAGCACGCAGCCATCGCCAGGTCGGATATTTTTTCGTCGCTGTAGGCCGGTTCAACTGCACTCGACACCGATCACTAACTCCCGGTAGTGGGGTATTAGCGTGTTGCCAGCAAGCAGTCCTCTGCGTCCCCGGCGTCCTCCGCGGTTTGTCCTGCTCAGTGGCTCGGGATCAACCGCCGAGGACGCCGAGGACGCAGAGGAGAGACGCGAATGTGAGCGAGCAACACACTATCACCCCACTACCTAACTACCCCCTACTGGCGATGCGCGGCTTTCTTTTGTATTATTCTGACACAAGGAGTCCGGGAAGCATGAAGAATCGCGCGCTTCCGCTACTGGCCATCGCAGTTATTGCAATATCGACATTGGCGGGCGGCTACTATAGTTCGCTCCGTCCTCGCCATGTTACCGATTCGGACTCGAATCTGACCGATGAGTTGACCGACCAGTTCAGAGAGGCGCTGCTGGAAATCCAGGATAACTATTCCGGCAAGGTCGATCTGGAAACAATCGGAAAGAACTCGATACAGGGAATGCTCCATCAACTGGACCCGCATTCCTCGTTCTTCACCAAATCCGAGTTCGACGACGTTCAGACCGAACAGAGCAGCCGAATCTATGGAATTGGGGTTACAATCGCCAAACGTTACGATCACGTCTACATTCTTTCGGCGACGCCCGGCGCGCCCGGCAATCGAGCGGGTCTAAAGTACGGCGACGCCATCATCGCAATCGACAAGCAAAACGTCGATGACTGGACGAGCCAGCAGGTCATGCACAAAGTGCGCGGTGAGAAAGGCGAGCCAGTCGAGATAACCGTCGAGCGCGCGGGAACGCCTAACCCGATTACGGTTCACGTAAAGCGGGACGAAGTAAAACTGCCGTCGGTGCGCAACGCGTTCATGATCAACCAGCCTAACCAGCAGGGCGGCGCGACCGGCTACATTGCCCTCACCGGCGGTTTCTCCAGCAAGACCGATGAGGAACTGACCGAGGCGTTGACCGAACTCAGACAGGAAGGCATGCGGCAACTGGTTTTGGACCTGCGCGGAAACCCGGGCGGCTTGCTCGACGAAGCGGTCAGCGTCTCGAGGAAGTTCCTGGCGCCCGGCGAAAAGATCGTCGAGGTTCGCGGGCGCGATGAAGAGTCTTCGGCCAAGACCTACGACGTGCCCGACAACAACTCTCCTGAGACGATACCGATGGTTGTGTTGGTGGATCGCCAGACCGCTTCCGCCTCCGAGATCGTGGCCGGCGCGCTGCAGGACCACGACCGCGCGTTGATTGTAGGAGAAAATACTTTTGGGAAAGGGCTGGTGCAGGGAGTCTTCAGGCTCTGGGGCGGGACCGGCCTGGTGCTGACTACGGCGAAGTATTACACGCCGACCGGGCGATCGATACAGCGCAGCTACGCGAACGTTTCGTTCTATGATTATTACCTCAATCGAAGCGAAGACCCGGCATCGGCTAACAACGCCAGACACGGCGATGCGTTGCGCACCGACCTGGGCCGCACGGTGTACGGCGGAGGAGGCATCACCCCCGACGTCGAAGTGAAGGCGCCGCCGTTGTCGAGCCGTTTGTTCTACGGGGTCTTCGACTTCGTGCGGCAGTTGGTAGCCGGCCAGATGGGCGGGTTGCGCGAGTACAAAATTGCCGAATGCCAGTACAGGACCAGGATTTCGGCCGAAGACATTAACCGGTATCCAATCACCGACGAGCTGCTGGCCGCGTTCCGGCAGTACATATCGAATAAGCCTCAGTTCGATGTTTCTGAAGAACGCATCGCCGCAAACGTGGGCTACATCCGCACTCAAATGCTGCGCGAGATCATCACCGCCGCTTACGGACCGGAAGCGGGAGACCAGGTCTATCTCGCCGACGACGTGCAGTTTCGGAAAGCATTCGAGTCACTGGACCGGGCGCGGGTGCTTGCCGAGAACGCAAGCCGCGCCCGCGGCGACCGCCAGTGATCTGCTGATCCTTCCCCCTTTATCCTTCTCGTTTTTCGCTGCGGCAGCGCCTCTGCGTCCTCCGCGGTTAAGTCCCAGCATTGACTAATAAACCGCAGAGGGCGCAGGGGACGCTGAGGACTGCCTTGCCGGCCAACATCTAATACACCACTGCCATCGTTTGACCCGGTTGAACTCTCAAGCGCCGTTGTGATAAACCGCACGTGCGAGCGGCTCCAGAATCCTGTGAGAGCTCGTCTTCAAGTTCCCTCCAGCGAGGCCGCTATGATTTCTGAAAAGGACATTACTATCAGGCCTGATAGCATGGCGAAGCCCGGGCCGCCGATTTTTCCAACCAATTCCGTCGAGTTCGTCAACGCGCTATCACACTACTACCGCGGTGAGTTGTCGCGAATGATGAGCTGGCGCGATCGCCTCGACCGCACCACGAACTGGGCGATAACCGGCGTCGGAGCGATGCTCTCGGTTTCACTGTCATCGCCTCAATCGCATCACGGAGTGCTGTTGTTCGCGATGGTGTTGATTTTCCTTCTGCTGCACATCGAAACGCGGCGCTATCGCTTCTTTCACGTCTATCGCAGCCGCGTGCGTTTGATCGAGCGCAACTATTACGTGAGGATCTTCGCGCCTCGCGACATGATGGACATCACTCATTGGATGAACCAGCTCGGCGAAGATCTGCGCCTTCCGCGATTCACGATCAGCAGCACACAAGCGATGGCAAGACGCCTGAGACGCAACTACATTTGGCTCTTCCTGATCCTGTTGCTCGCGTGGCTGTTGAAGACCACCACCAGCGTGTTGCAGGCATCGGGCAATGCGGAGATCATTCACTCGACCAGCGAGCTATTCAAGAACGCATCGATCGGCTACGTGCCGGGCTGGTTGATCACGCTTCTGATCTTCTCGTTCTATAGCTGGCTGTTCTACATAATGCTCAAGCACCGAGAGGCGGCCGGCGAGCTTGCGTACGGCGAAGTCCACGTCTGAAGAGCCGCAAAGGGCGAAGGGCCAGGGGCAAGGAGCGAAGGGGAAAGAGCGAAGGGCAAGACAAAGGAGCCCGCATCACTTTGCCCCTTGCCCTTCGCTCTTTGCTCTTGGCTCTTTGCCCTTTTTTTCTCGCCGCATCATACTGTTCAAGATGACAGGCAGGACTATTCTTCATTACATAATCGGAGAACAACTCGGCGCAGGCGGCATGGGCGCGGTCTATCGTGCGCAGGATACCAAGCTGGGCCGTGACGTCGCGCTCAAATTTCTCCCGGCCTCGTACCAATATGATCCCGATCGACGCGAACGATTCTTCAGGGAAGCGCGGGCGGCTTCGGCCTTGCGCTCGCCAAACACGGCAGCCATCTACGACATCGGCGAATACGACGGTTCGAGTTTCATAGTGATGGAATTCGTCGAAGGCGCGACGCTTTCGACAATGCTTGGGCGGGGGCCGCTTCCGGTCACCGAAGCGATCAACATCGCTCTTCAGGTTGCCGATGCGCTCGACGAAGCTCATTCGGCCGGCATCGTGCATCGCGATATCAAAAGCGGGAACCTGATTGTGACCGACCGCGGCCTCGTTAAGGTGCTCGACTTCGGGCTCGCCAAGTTCACCGGGGGCCTCTCGGGCGCCGGAGTCAATAAGGGCGACTCCGACCCTACCGCGCGGCTCGGCCAGGAGACGGTCGCGGGCCTTGTGCTTGGAACCGTCTCGTATATGTCTCCGGAACAAGCCCTCGGCCAGCCCGTCGATCACCGGTCGGACATCTTTTCTCTCGGTGTGGTTATTTACGAAATGCTGACGGCGAAACTTCCGTTCAACGGAGAAAGCGCGACGGAAATCATCGACCGCATAGTTCACGAAGAGCCGCCGGCGATTGCGCGATTGAATTACGGCGTTCCGCAGGAGTTCGAGCGCATCGTACGCAAAACGCTCGAAAAGGATGCCGCGTTTCGATATCAAGCCGCGCGCGAAATGTACATCGACCTGCGCAGCTTGCAGCGCGAAGTCGATTCGCCAAATCGCACCGGCGCCGTCAACGTTTATCCAACCGAACGCCCGCCCGAGCATCAGATGACGGCGTTGCTGAGCGATACCAGGCCGGTCACCAATCCGTCGCTCGCGCCGGCGGCGCCCAGACTCGAAAACTCCGTGGCGGTCATGACTTTTGCCAACATCACCGGAGAACCCGCCGATGAGTGGATCGGATCGGGAATCGCCGAAACCGTAACCTCCGATCTCAAAAAAGTCCGAGGGCTTTCGGTCATTGGCCGCGAGCGAACGTTCGAGGTGCTGAAAGACCTTCAGACCGGCGCGCTTGACGATTTCGACGAGTCGATCGCAATCGACATCGGCCGCCGGTTGGCCGCGTCGTGGATACTCGGCGGCGGTTATCAGCGCATCGGTGAAATGATACGCATCACCGCGCGCGTGATCGACGTCAACACCGGCGAGGTCGTCCGCACGGTAAAGATCGACGGCAAGATCAGCGAGATCTTCAACCTTCAGGACAAGATCGTCTACGAGCTGAGCCAGGGTCTCAATCTCGTGCTCGGCACTTCCGAAATCGACGACATCGAAGCCGACGAGACGCAGTCGGTCGCGGCTTACGAGAGCTTCTCGCGCGGGATGATCAATTTGCGCAACGGCAGCCGCGACTCGCTCGACCGTGCGATTTATTACTTCGAGAAAGCGGCGGAGGAAGATCCGAATTACGCCGGGGCGTGGGCGGCGCTGAGCGCGGCTTACGATCTCAAGGGCGGGTTCCTGAGCATCCCCGAACTGTCGCACAAGGCAGTCGAGTTCGCGGAGAAAGCGATCGCGCTGAACCCTCGTCTCTCGCACGCGCATCAGTTTCTGGGCGGCGCTTACAGCACGCTGGGGCGCTATGACGAAGCTATCGCGGCGATGAACGAGGCGGTGCGACTCGAGCCGAACAACGCCGGCGCTCACGGGTCGCTCGCTCGAGCGTACTGGCTCGGCAAGGGGATGATCGAAGAGGCAATCATCGAACTCGAGCACGCGGTCTCGATCAATCCTCAGGCGGGCTACTCTTATCTTCAGCTCGTGTTTCTGCATACATTGATCGGCAACTACTCGCGCGCCGAGGCGGCGGCAAAACCGGCGATCGAGCTGCAGGAGAAATTCATCTCGGGCAAGGAAGGGCTTCAAGTGGTGGGCGCGCACACGCGGCTGGGCTACTGTTATTACCGCCAGGGTCGCTACGACGAAGCGATTGCCGAATACGAGCGCGAGCTCGAGTTTCTCAAGACGAGCGATCACGCGCTACGCGACCGTTCGCTGACCGAGCTTGAGCAGAAGATGGGCGCGGCTTATCAGCGAAAGGGCATGGCTGAAGAGGCCGAGCAACACTTTCACAGCGCGATCAAGCGGTACGAGCACCGAATCGGCAAAGGCGGCGACGATCCGTTCACGAAATATTACATGGCTTGCTTGTATTCGCTGAAAGGTGACGTCGAAAAGGGGTTGAAGTATCTTCGCGAATCGCTTGGGCCGTTGAAGGAAATCAACACGCTTCGGGCAAGGAGCGACCCGGACTTCGAGAACCTGCGTGAGGACACGCGCTTCCGAGAGCTGATTGGTGAGTTGGCGTGATAGAATGAACGCTGTCCGGAGGTGACGCGCAATGACGGCCACAGATGTATTGAGCGAGATTCACAAACTTTCATTGGACGAAGCTCGCGAAGTTGCCGAGCGCCTGGAAAAGTATCTGCGCGAGCAGGAGACAACAATGCTCGCAACAGAAGACACCGAAGCTCGTGAGGATGAGTTTGAACGTCAACTTTTAGCCAAAGGCGTTATCAATCACATTCCCAGCCGTGACGAGACCGATGAAGAGTTCGACAAATTCGATCCTATTGACGTTGCGGGCGAACCGCTTTCTGAAACCATCATTCGCGAGCGACGCTAATGCCCGCCTACTTCTTTGACAGTAGCGCTCTGGTCAAGCGTTTCGCTCAGGAGCAGGGCAGTGCGTTTGTCCTGAGCTTGCTCCGCCCTTCAGCAAAAAATCGCCTTTATGCCGCTAGAATCACAGAGGTCGAAGTTTGCGCGGCGCTGTCGCGACGTAGGAAAGGGAACACAATTAGCGTTGCTCAGGCAGTCAAAGGTATTGGCCGATTGCGAAATGATTTGTCGCGAAGGTTCACTCAAGTTGCGATTAGTGAAGCAGTGATAGGTGAAGCCTCTCGCGTTGCGGAGACCCTTGCCTTGTGCGGATATGACGCTGTTCAATTGGCAGCAGCGATGTCGGCGAACAATGAAAGATTAACGAGCGGGCTCTTTCCTTTGATTATCGTTTCGTCGGATGGTGAACTGAACGACGCGGCGCGAGCCGAGGGGTTCGGCGTCGAAGACCCAAATAACCATCCTTAGTTTGAATACACTATCTTGAGGGTTGTGAGCCGGTACGTTGCTTGGCTCGATGCGAGCGTTCGGCGCGTCTGAGCGCTGCCTTTACTCGTACAATTGCTTCGGACAATACCTCGAGCGAATTGTTCTTAGTTGGAAAGTCATCCCCCAGTGACTCCTGAAACAGAATCATGCACGCCTGATAGGTCGTCGTGAATGGGAAAGTCAGCCGAAGCGCATTCTCGAGACACACGGCGGCTCGTGTCACTCCCTCCGGCCCGCTTTCGAGTTCAAGCAGCAGGTAATGCCATAGCTTGGCCGCTCGATCAGCCAGAGCCGAATCTTCAAACAGCATCGGCTCCAAGAGATCAAGCCAAACTTTATCACTCAGCCACTTCCACTCCTCTGTCTTGTCAGGCATTAGAATCCATTCTACGACAAGACTAGAAGATTGTCACTTATTTCCTGTAGACTGATAGACGACAACTGGATTTCAATGCTGGCATCAAACGCAAAGGCAAACCGGATATTCGAGCGCGCTTCGGACTCGCTGTCAGGAAGCGGCGAGTGGAGCTTGGGATGTCGCAGGAAGCGCTTTCAGAACGGGCCGGTCTGCATCGGACCTACGTTGCTGATATTGAACGAGGCATCCGGAATCTATCGCTCGTCAACATTGAAAAACTGGCGACCGCGCTGGAGATTTCTATCTCGGCTCTGTTCATTGGTTATGAAGTCGACTGACGAAGAATCATGATCGTGAAGTCGCAGAACGCCTGATAGCTACTTCGGGAAATAGGAAGGGCACGCGCGTGGCAAAACAATCCGAAGCACAAGAAGATGAGTTTGAGCGCTATCTCTTAGCAAAGGATGTAATCACTCAAATTCCCGCTCGCGATGAAACGGACGACGAGTTTGACAGCTTCGAGCCGATTGAAGTTGAAGGCGAGCCGCTCTCTGAGACCATCATTCGCGAACGCCGCTAACGCAGTCGCACTGTCCGGATCGAAGCCGGAATTGATTGCCAACTCAAAGGACTCTAATATTCCGATTGAACCTTGAACCTAACGTGCAATAGGAGTCGAACCAGTGGAAGCGATCAGCATAAAAGAAGCGGCGCGACGATTGGTAAATCAGCTCCCGGATGAGTGAAAGTCGAATGGACCGACAACGCGCGGGCACGGCTTTGGGTAATTCAGGGATACATCGCTCGAAGATTGCTTCTGTTCTCTCAAGGAAGCATCAAATGAGACTGCGCTAGATCGAGATTGAAGGTGTGAATCGCCGCCGAGTGCTTCCGCAATAGGTCTTCAATTGTGCTCACCGGACAGTTTCCCACTCGCAGCCAAATGAACTTAGGAGGATGTCCGTGCAGCAGGCTGCGCGCTTGAAAGTCTGAGTCTTTTGAAACAATCGCGAAACCGTTCGCCCTGGCGTATTCCCAGATTTGGGTAATAATATACTTGACAAATCAACTCGCTCATGATAAATTCATCTCACGATGAAGAGCAAAACAAACAGCCCAAACACTTTGCAAGAAGCAATCCTCTACTTTTCCAATCCTGAGAATTGTCTTGAGTACCTTGTTGCGCGACGGTGGCCGAATGGCGTCATCTGTCCGACTTGTGGCCGCGATGACGTGAGCTTTCTTGAGAAGCAGCAGAAGTGGCAATGCAAGAGTGCTCACACACAGCGACAGTTCAGCGCGAAAGTCGGAACGATCTTTGAAGACTCTCCGCTCGGTCTGGACAAGTGGTTGATGGCGGTCTGGATGATTACCGCGTGCAAGAACGGCGTTAGCTCGTATGAGATTCATAGAGCCATCGGCGTCACTCAGAAAACCGCTTGGTTCATGCTTCAGCGTATCCGCCTTGCAATGCAAACCGGCTCTTTCCTCAAGAAGATGGGCGGCGACGGTGGCCACGTTGAAGCCGATGAGACTTTCATCGGCGGCAAGGCTCGAAACATGCACATCGCACAACGCAAGCGCAGAATCACTGGCACCGGCGGCAAAGACAAAACAGCAGTGATGGGAATCATCGAGCGAGGCGGTGAAGTACGCGCAATGGTCGTTACAGATCGACGGCGAACAACTTTGCAAGCGGCGGTCAAAAACCACGTCGAAGCCGGTTCGGCCCTTTACACTGATGCGCTTCTCTCTTACGCGGGTCTTGAGAGTGACTATGCGCACCAAGTTATTAACCACGCGGTGAAGTATGTTGACGGGCTCATTCACACAAACGGAATCGAGAACTTCTGGAGCTTGCTCAAGAGAAGCCTGAGCGGAACCTATGTTAGTGTCGAACCGTTTCATCTTTTCCGTTACCTCGATGAGCAGTCTTTCAGATTCAACAATCGCAAAGATATGAACGACGGCGACCGCTTCTCGAAAGTAATATCGCAAGTCGTAGACAGGCGCGTGACCTACAAGGAATTGACTGGTAAAACTCCGAAGGAGCAGGGGACGCCGTTCGGCCATTAAAACTTGCGGGCGACGAAAGCGGGGAAAGCGAGCTAAGACCTAGCTCGCTTTCTTGCGTTTGGGATTCTTGCTCCTTGGCCGTCCCGGTATGTCTGGCGTGAATCTTTCCACTTCCCTGCGAAACACAAACGTATGGCCGTCGATAAACACGGACTTTAGTCTGCCTCGCTTCACAAGCGATACAATCGCCTGTGTTGATACCCCTCGCATCTTCCCCGCTGTAGTCTGAGTGACCAAGTCGTCTGGATTGATTTTCACTTTTCCGCTCTGTATATGTTGACTCACTCAACATATAGGCGGCATAATGCGAGGGTCCGGCGTAAGAACAACTACCGTAGAAAGGCCGGGCCTTCGGCACTGTGCCGATGAACACATGGGATGGGTTGCGTTGACCTTGGCGGGAACGCGCAACCTGTCCCGTTATTGAATCCGAAACACTATCCGAAGTTATGCCACACGCACCAGAGAAACGGAAGCCGAGTCGGGTTATGAAATCGCCTGAACCGCTGTCCGAAGGGCTTACGCTGACTCCGCTACAGATGCTTGGGGTCGTTCTTAAAGTGGTGTTAAAAGATCGCATAACAGACCATGAAGTAGGCGAGATTTGCTCAAGCTACTATCAGGCAATAACAAAATGGTTTCCGCTCTAATGTTTTCTCACGTCATCGCGCTTGGCCTTACGTGACCGCCTTGGCGATGCCGCCTTTGCCCTTTTCTCTTCATCGAGCTTTTGCTGGAGTTCTTTGTGCGGGACGGCTAGCAGTCCCCGCATGGCCGCGTCGAACGTATCGAATTCCTCTGTTGTTTTACGCTTCATAGTTTCTTACTCGCGCGCGGGTGTTTCATAGCGAACTTTATTTACCCAGTATAAGGCTCACCAGGGGTGTCAATATGTGCTTACATATGGCTTCTGGCCATAGCATGTCTTCATTCGGCCCTCGAACGTACAACTTGTCTTCTGGCGTAAGCACCAGAGTGAGATGTTCTATCTTTGGGTGCTGACGTTGCGGATCAAAGAAGTCTTTCGCTCGCGCCTGTTCGATTCTGACGGATTCCGCCGCCCAGTTTACGACCACAAAAATGGCAATGGACGGCAATGTTCCGTTCCGGATTTCAACACCACCGTCCCTTTCCTGAATGGTTACATAGTGGTTAGGTGCCCTGGTCTTGATTTCCTCAACCTGCACCCGCAACAGTTTCAGCAGTTCGTCCCAGAGACGAGCGGACTGTGCCTGAAGTATTTGCCGCCGTTCATCCTGTCGCTTCGTCTCATTGAATTCATCGTTTATCCAACTCATTTCTAAGACCTCTCTTACTTGCCTTTAGGGTTCTTATGTTACCCTTGCTTTTATGAATCTCAAGCAACGAATCATACTCGCTATTACCCTAATACTTGCTGCCAGCGCGGGACTGTACCCACCTTGGAAGCCTCTCGGTGACCGCCCTCGCTTTCATGCGTTATGGCAACTTAGTGGCGAGGTTGATCTCAGAACACTCTTCACCGAATGGGCTGTTATTCTGTTTATCGGCGTTGCCATTGCGTTATTGCTCAGCGATAGACGGAACCGCTAAAAAGTCCGCGCATTGATTTACGCTTCACGACTTCGCCCTTATCTGATCTCTTGCCTTTGTTGCCATATCTATGAGTTGGTCTAGCTGCTCCAGAGTGAAACTGGGCGCGGGCTTTAAGTTGGCGTTATGCGCCCTGACGGTCTCAAATTCATGCTGTGATTGCTGTAGGCTTTCTTTGCCGATGTACTTGACGAATAACATGCCTGCGCCACCGTTAAAACCCATTCTTGCTATCTCAAGAAATCCCCAACGCGGTTTTATGTCCGCCCGATGAACGAACTTCTCAAAATATTGCCCGACCTCATACGCTATAACATCTGCTGCCTGTAGTGGAATTACTTCTCGCGGATCTTCGATACTGGGATGCTCGCTTAACCGGAGATCGTGCTCTCGCATCTCTTTAGTGTCTTTCAACACCGCATACAGCGGTCTGATTTTGCTGCTATATTCGGGCTGGTCCGCAAACACTACCCGAATCCGCTCTTCTGGCGCTTCATACAATGTCTGAACGGCGGCACCATGCACGCAGTCTTGTAGACATATATAGTACGGGTCGATCATCGCAGCCTGGAACTCTGGGCTCGTGGCTCGATAAGCCTCAAGATTCACGACCGCGCCGAAAGGCGTCCCTGTATTTCGGATAATTCCCATGAGACGATCAAGCACCTGTCTGCGCTTTGCCTCATCGTCCTTCCATTTTTCATAGACTGTGCCCTTCTTCGATTGGGCAAAATCCATCATATGGAAAAAGCTATCTGGTATTTCAAAATCCTCTAGGGCCTGTCGCCACTCCCGCTCAAATACCTCCCAGCGGTCCGCCGTCGCGACCATGCCGGCTAAGCCTACGTACTTCTTGTTCGGGTCTTGTGAATGGCCCGTCTCATCTAGGTAAGCTGTTAACATCAACATGGCTCGCGCTCCGCGCCCAGACGGAAAGATAGATGCCGCAAGATGCCTGACCGCGCTGTAGGGTGCCATTAGACACCCCCTTCGCGCCGGGTAATACGCCCTGACAAATCATCCGCTCTGGAGCTTGATTCGTCAAGTATATTCTTACCCAGATTTGGGTATCCGTCGCGTCACGCATTCCGAGTTCACGGATGTGCGCACTGTCAGGATAAAGGTCCGCCAGCAGCCGCGGTAGCCGGGGCGAGAGGTTCTGATCGAATAAGAGTTTCATGCCGGAAGGCTGGCCAGCTTTCGTTCTCGATCTGCCGCGAAGGCAAGACACGCGCGGATATCATCAAGAGACACGTCAGGAAACTCAGCTACTATCTCGTCTGGCGACATTCCGCCCGCAAGGTATTCCAGCACGTCCGTAACCGTCATCCGCGTGCCGCGTATGCAGGGCTTGCCGCTGCGTTTGTCCGGTTCAATAGTGATGATCGACGTGTAGTCCATAGCAGATGAATCATATCACAGTAGCTTTTGAGATTGAGGAGCTGCTACAACTAAGAGACTAATTTGAAAATGTCTTGACGGTTTCATACTCGTTGTGAAGAATTCGGATCGCTTGCTGAATCCGATTAAGCATTCCTCGATTTAGAAGGACTGAAAATGGATTACGTAAATTTGGAAACTGGAGTGCGAGTCAATCTCGGGGGCCTGACTTCCGAGGAGAAAAAGTTCTACAGGCAAGCGCTGAAGAGATTTCAGGAGAACACCAGTTGGCTGGCATTTGACGAGTTTGCCTTCGGCATGGGCTCTCCGATTTATAGCCGGCAAAGGTCGCATATTGACGTTCTCAAGAGCGCGCTGTATCTGGCGCTTAAGGATATGTCGTTACAACTTGGAGTTCAGCAAGGCCTCGTTGCCCGAACGAAGAAGTCGGAGAAAAAAGTCATTGCCTAGAGGTGGCAGACGACTTGGCGCAGGCAGACCGCCAACGAGCCAGACGATCCGAAAGACAGTAAGTTGGCGCTTGCCGATTCATGTGCTTACCCGGGTCTATAAGAATGCGGCCCTTGAAGGAACTACTGTCACCGGTTGGGTAGAACGCGCCCTGCTCGATGCTCTGAAGCGTAAGCCAAGAAGAAGAAAGCAAGCGAATCCGCCTATACCGCCTTTGGAGAAAACCCGATAGTGCTGGTATACGTGACCTGGGCGATCGTTCACCTCGGTGTGTGGGGGCTCATCCTTCTCGCCGCCGCGGGAGCCGGGCACATATTTCTCCGAAAGACTCCCTTCCATTCTTTTGTAGAGCGTTGCGTGTTCACGCTTTCGCTCGGCCTCGGATTGTGGGCGCTCGCGCTCTTTAGTTTAGGGCTCACCGGTGCGCTTCACCGAGGACTCATCATCGGTTTAACGATCGCGAGCGCGGCGGGAACCGCTCTGTATCTGGTTCGTCTTTATCAGAGCAGCCGTCTGCCTCAGCTTCCATCCGTGAAAGCCTCACTGAAGCCAAATCAATTGCTCGGTGCTTCATTGGCTCTTCTCGCCATCGGGTACTGGATGCTGCTTCTGCTTCTGACCCAGTATCCACCCGTCCAATGGGATGCGACTTCTAATCATCTGGTGCTCGCCAAGACTTACCTCGAGCAACACCGAATCGTTCCCGTTATGGGAGTGGCGCAGCCGGTTGTCCCCGCGTTGAACCATATGCTCTTCGTGTGGGGTCTCGCCATGAGAGACGACATCCTGTCCCAGATGATGGAGCATACATTACTGATGCTGGTGGCCCTGGGGATTTACGCCTGGTGCGCGAGAGAGGACCGCAGAATATTCGGTCTTGCCGCGGCCTGCTTGTGGCTTGCTCATCCCATCATCATCTGGCTGGGCAGGGCCGCGTACGCGGATGTTGGGGTTACGTGCTTCGCGTTTCTTGGTGTCTACGCGTTGCGCCTTCTCTGGGATGATCGCAGGGCCGCCTGGTGGTATCTCTCGATGTCGATGATCGGGATGTGTGCCGCAACCAAGCTGTCGGGTTTGTTCTTTCTTGGTCTCGGATGTGGATTTGGATTCTTAGCGCTCGCCCGGTCAGCAATCGGCCCGAAGCTGTCCTTGCTTAGTAAGAAAAGAACCAACGGCGCCCGAACGGTAGAACCTGAAGCGCTTATTGGCTGGAAGTCCGTACTTGCTGGATGGGCGTTAGCGCTTTTGATTGCGTTTCCCTGGTATGGGTTTATTGCTTGTGAAACCGGCAATCCCGTCTGGCCGGCTTTTGCGGAATTCAGTCGAGGCGCCTGGGGCGCTCCTGAAGTTCAAACCAATTTCGCCCGCATGCTGAAGTTTGCAGCAACACCACGAACGCTCGAAAGCTTTCTGAAACTTCCCTTTGATTGGAAGTATCATTCCGAGCGCTTCGAGGCGGAAACAAGTCCGCCTCTCTCTCCGCTGATGCTCTTCTGGCCGTTAGCCTGGATCGTCGCCTTTTGGAGCAGGAGAGTTCGATGGTGGGCTGTTTGGGCGCTGGCGTTCACTGTGTTCTGGTTTTTGAATGCTCAGCAGTTCCGATACTGGCTGCCCGCTCTGCCGATCGCCGGGTTGGCTCTTTATGAAAGTCTGCGCTGGTTCATAGAGAGATTTTGGAAGTCTGCCGTTCTTCATAACCTGTTCTGGGCCGCTCTTATTCTCTTCACCATTGCGTGGGGTTCGCGGAGGATCGTCAGAGAGGCCCTGATCCGAGGCGTGCCGCCTGTGACTGCGCGCGCGCGCGAAGATTTCCTCCGTAGATCGTACCCCGGAATCAGCGCCATAAAGTTCATCAATGATTACTCGACTAAAGATGAGGCTGTGTGTGTTATCGGCGGTAGCTGGCTGAACTATTACTTTCAACCGCGGGTCCTCGATCTCGTCGGCCCGTTCTATGCGGACAGCCGCCCGACGTTCCGGCAGCCGATCGACCCGCGGTGGAATGGATGGCTCGAAACCAATGACGTGACGTGGATACTCATCGATCATGAAGAACCCCAGGGTCTTGTGATCCCGAGGCGCGACAACATCACTACCGCCGTGGAGCCGGACTACCAATTAGTCTTTGCGGACTCGCAAGTGTGGATATTCCGACGCAAGCCGGTTCCACCCGGCGTGCTTGTGGATCTCAAAGGGCTAAGCTCAGTTCATTCCCCGCCCAGCGACGGAGCGCCTGCCAACTTGATTAATTTGGCGCGCGCGGCTTCGACGGTTGCTATCGGCGAATCAAAATCGATTCTCAACTTCCGCTTGTCGGCCATCAGATCGAACCCTTCGCTGTCGATTCCCGTCATGCCCACGGCGCCCGTGGACTCTAGTCCCAGCAACTGGCAGTAGTGAAGCAAAGCTTTCTGGTGATCCTGATTCATATGTTCGACTATGGATTTCTCCGTTTCCCGAAAAGGATTTGTGACGAGCATCGAGTCCGGCTCGATCCAAAATATCTGGCCAAATCCGCCGATGAAGCGCGCTCTTCTCAAACGAATTCGATAGAAGGAAAAATCATGCGTCGTGAAATACGATTCCGCAGAAGGGAAATAACGCAGGTAGCGTTCGCGTATTTCTGTCCGTGCCGGATCAATCAACTCGGCGTCTCCGATCCAGGTGAGGCGGCTGTTTGACTGAGGGTCATCAACGCATTGATCGAAGACCGTCAGCGAAACCTTGTTATTCTGTTTGATGTTGTGAGTATGCTGAGCAAGATCGCTGATGAGTATTGTAGGCTCGCCCTCATAATTCAGGGTGTACGGAGCGATAGAACCAAACGGGTAGCCTTCGACGTCCAGCGAGTGCGTCGACAGCACGCCGACGCTCTGATGGTATAGCAGCCGTCTTGCGATAATTGCCTGATCCGACATGCGTGCTATTCTACCTTAGTGGAGTCTAACGGTGAACGTGTAGGGGCGGCCCTCCGTGGCCGCCCTCATTGGTAAATGGGGCATGCCTGCAAGAGAGGGGGGCCACGGAGGACCGCCCTAGAGGTCTCGTTGGAGGGATCGGCAATGACTGATGAAAGCAACATTCCAAACATAGCGGAGATACTGGCGGGCGCGCTTCGGAGCATCGAACCCAGGCTTCAACCGGTGCTTCTCGCTAAACTCGAGAGGCTCGCCGCCGAGCGTTATCGAACGTGGGCAACTGATCAGGCCGATCAATCGGTCAGGCACGGCTTGCTGGCCTGTGCGGATCGCGAAGAGGAAATAGCGAGACGCGTCGAGTCGCTCGAGCCAAACGCTTCGGCTATCCAGGAGAAGCTTCTATCGGATCATCCGGAGTTGATGGATTTGAATCGCACTTTGTTTGAAGGCCGGCCGCTCAAGGTTCAGTTTGCTATGCAAGCCGAAGGCGAGCGCGCCGGCGCCGGGGCCTGGAGAGCTTACTCGGCGGCGGCGACCGATCCATCTGTTCGGGAATTGCTGGGGAGTTGCAGCGCGCTTGAACAAGCAAACGCCGACTTCCTGCAAAGTCTATTGTGACTCGCGTCCCGTTTAGTTTAGTCATATTCGGTTGCTGACTTGTAACGTGCGGTTAGTCCTTCGCGTGCTTTGCGGTCCTTTGCGCCTTTGCGCGGTGTATTAAGTCTTACTCCTTCAATACCCAATACTCAGCGCAAAGGCGCAAAGGACCGCGAAGCACGCTAAGAGGCAACGCAGAATCCGAACACTACCGATCTGTGATAATTTGCGGCTGTGCTTATCGGTGTCTATGATAGGTAATCGAGCGACGTTTCATCCGCTGGTTGAGGAATCAGGAGACGCCATGGTTCACTCGCAGGGATTCTTAAACCTTGTCAACGACGCCAAGAGCCGTGTGCGCGAGACCACTCCCGAACACGTCAAACGCAAACAGGACGGCGGCGAGACTTTCTACTTCGTCGACGTGCGTGAGGATAACGAGTGGGAAAAGGGACATGCAGCCGGCGCTATTCACCTTGGCAAGGGAATAATCGAACGCGATGTCGAGCGAACCATTCCGGACCACGAGTCAGAGATCATTCTTTACTGCGGCGGCGGTTATCGCTCGGCGCTCGCGACGGACGCGCTTCAGAAGATGGGCTACACGAATGTAATTTCGATGGACGGCGGCTGGAAGCGATGGGTCGAGCTCGAGTATCCAATCGAAACGGCCGGCTTGTAGGGGCGGCCCTCCGTGGCCGCCCCTCGTTGTTAAGCCAGTCCCTTGGGCAAAGCGATTCTTGGCCTAAAGTCAGCACGGCGCCCCCGACAAGTTAATGCCGAAGCGCAGGTTCATAGCTGAAGATGACGATTATGACGGCTACAGTGACGCTGAGTGTCCTGAATGCGGCGCCATCATCAACACCCATTTTCAACGCGGCCGTGACTGGCGACGCCTGCAGTGTCCCGTCTGCCATCGCCGCGTGACCGTCTCCATCAAAGAACAGGAAACACCTCTCATTCAGTTGCGGCGCGAGGGCGAAGAATAAGCTTATCAAGAGAGAGAGCGACCAGGAATGGTTTCCGACACGATTGAAGCGAACATTACCGACCAGCCGCACGTGATTCTTTCCAAACAGCGCCGCCGCGTGGTCACCGCCGGCGTGATGCTTGGAATGTTTCTGGCCGCCCTCGAGGCTACTGTAGTAGGCACCGCCATGCCGACGGTCATCGCATCGCTCGGCGGCCTGGATCGATATAGCTGGGTGTTCTCGGCATACCTCTTGACCTCGACCGTCACCGTCCCGGTGTGGGGACGACTCTCCGACCTCTACGGGCGCCGAATGTTTTACCTGATAGGCGTGGCGTTTTTTCTGGTCGGCTCGGCGCTGTCGGGAGCTTCGCATTCGATCGAGCAATTGATCGTCTTTCGGGCGATTCAGGGATTGGGCGCGGGCGCGCTCATCCCGCTCAGCATGACGATAAACGGCGACATCTACACGTTGCGCGAACGAACGCGAATGCAGGGGCTGTTCAGCGGGGTGTGGGGGTTGGCTTCGATACTGGGCCCGCTGGCCGGAGGATTCATCACAGACCACATTTCGTGGCGATGGGTGTTCTACATCAACATCCCGTTTGGACTGGCCGCCGCGGCGGTGGTCGGTATCGCGCTCGTGGAACCGAAGCAGCATTCGCGGCCGGTGATCGATTACCTGGGAGCAATCTGGCTCACGATAGCGATAACGCTGCTGTTACTCGTGCTGGTTGAAAGCGGCGACCCGACGATCTGGACCAACCCGATAACACTGGTTGCGGTCGCGGGCATCTTGGTTTTCAGCGCGCTGTTCGCATGGACGGAACAGCGGGCGCCGGAACCTATCGTCCCTTTTTCGCTCTTCAGAAATCGAATAATCGGCGTGGGCTCCATCACGGCTTTTATGGTTGGGGCGGCGATGTTCGGCGCTCTGTCATTCATTCCGCTCTATGTTCAAGGCGCGCTTGGCGGAACGGCAACCGAAGCTGGCGCGTTGCTCACGCCCTTTCTGTTGGGTTGGGTAACGATGTCCGTCGTCGGCGGGCGACTGATGTTCCGGATAGGCTACCGGCCGACAATCCTCGCCGGACTGGTTGTCCTTGTAGCCAGCTTCGGAGTGCTGACGACTTTCGGCAGCACGACGCCGCGTTCGTGGCTCGTAGGGGACGTGCTTGCGATGGGCATAGGAATGGGACTGGTGATGTTTGCATTGTTGATTACAGTGCAGAATTCGGTCAGCCGTGGCCAGCTCGGAATCGCTACCTCTCTGAACCAATTCTCGCGTTCCATTGGCCAGACGGTTGGCGTAGCGGTTATGGGAACGGTGATGACCATCAGCCTGGCGTCACACATTGCCGAAATTCAAAAGGAGAGCGGCTTGCCCGAAGCTGATGTCGCTCGCACGGTTCACAATCCGAGCGCGCTGATTGATCCGATAGCCCGCGCCGCGCAGAATCCGGAACTGCTCAAGGCGATGAAGGGTGCGCTTGCGGGCGCGCTTCACAACGTATTCCTGACCGGAGTTGCGTTTGCGGTGTTGGCGCTGCTCTCTGGCTTCTGGCTGCCGGCGGGCGAGATAACGACAGAAACGAAGACGGCTAGCGAACGAGATCAGATCCCACGCTCACCCGCCGAATGCGAGCGAATGTTGATGGCGGAGATGACTACGATCGACGCCGAGAATGAACCGGCGATGGCCAAGAAACGCTAGGAGAACAAGATTAAGAGATAGCTGAACGACTAGCGATGAAGACGCGAAAGAAAAACGAAATCAAGTTCGCCGTTTGCATCAATGACTCGGAGCCTGACCTTGAACTGCGCAAAGTCTACAAGGTTCTGCCCGATGAAGCGGCCGCCAAGGACCAACATCTGAGAATCATCGATGAATCGGGAGAAGACTACCTTTACCCTGCCAGCTTCTTTGTATTCGTTGAAGTGCCCAAAGCCGCCGAACGCGATCTATTGCTTGCGTCTTGATAGTGGCAATTGTGGCCAATGCCGGGTTCTTTCACATCTCGGCGGGGTTGTTCATCTGACAATTCCGCGTCCAGAAGGCTCGTAACTTATGGCACTGATAACCAGCAGGAGTTTCGTGCTACCGCAGCTGTCCGACGCGATGCGAACCTATGTGTGGTTCAACATGTGGACGAGGAAACTCTGGCCCTACAACGAACTGGACCCCGGCGAAACGCTTCTCTGGTACGAGTCGCCGAACCAACGCATCGTGTGGTCAACCAATGTCACCGATGTCACACGGTTTCCTTATTCTAGACGGGAAGAGGTCGCCGACAAACTCAAACTCTCTGCCGTCGATGCTCGTCAGCCTTATCTCGTTGACGCTCCCGCTTCCGGCTTTTGTCTTTCGTATAAAGTTGATCCTATCGAACGGTTGGAAGTCTCTAGACCTGACGATTTGCGCTTTCCGCAACAAGGCTGGTTGCGAATCAATGAGAGCGTTGTGCAAAAATGGCCAGCGCTCGCTTCTTTCGTGTGACGGGACGCCGAACAAATCGTTGGACGCAAGCGGCGGCGGCGTTTTTCACAACTAGCTCATCTCCTACTCAGCAAATAAAACGGAGTAATTCCAGATTGGTGGTCACGCTTGTTGACCCAGAATTCGGGCCACCTGCAGGACTCTGGCCAGGCTCGCCGAAGCATAGTTCGTGGCCTCGTACCGCTGGACCTGCTGCTCCTTTATTCCAATTCGTGTCGCCAATTCCTTTTGAGTTAGTCCAGCCGCTATGCGTGCGCGAATCAGATTTTGTGGAAGCTTCTCGATGCTGGTCACGTCGAGCCCCTTTCCACCACCGCGGCGCAATCTCTCATATTCGTTGATCTGTTGGCGAAGGCTTTGCAGTTGGCTTTGCAGGGCGTCGTTCTGCGCCTTTACCAAACGCGGATGCACGCCTTTCTCTCGCGGGCGCTCCTTCGGGAGCTGTGCAAGCGCCTGCTGGAACTTCTTTGCCTGAGCTTTCGTGATTCGGTATTCGCGCTCGTTTCTTATCATTGCTTTCTCCTTCGAAGTCGAATGCCAACGATTCCTTTTCGTTTGCCCGTGACCTTGTCTATTTGGAAGAAGTCGAGAAACGTCCTCCCGCTCAGGCCCTCGGGTAACTCGGCAGGAAAGATATCGCCAAAATATTTTGCCTTTTGAGCTGCTCGTTCGTTGTCAAATTCAAACAACACCGGATCAATCAACTCCACGTCCACATCAGCGACGCTCCAACAAGCGTCGAAGTCTCCAGGAACCTGCTTCGCGGTGACAAAGCTGCCATCGATGTAAACCGACCTGCAACCGGCCTTCTGCAACGTTCCGATCAGTGCCGTTATGCCGACTAACAACTTCCTTCTGTGAGGAGTCCATCCGAATCGTAGCGCTAAGTCCGCTCGCGTAGCCCAATGAATTCCAACCGGCAAGTTTCCTCTCTTGTCAAACGCTGGAATCATCGACACAAGTATATTGTTGTGTCACATCAAGCGTCAACAGCCGTAGCATGCGCCGAACATTGCAAAGTATTTTTTCGTTTTGAAGTTCGTCGGGCTCCGGCGCCGCGGATGCGGGCACGCTGTTATAATACGTCTATGCCGCTCAAACTCTTCCACCCCGCTGTTCGAAACTGGTTCGCCAAACAGTTCAGCGAACCCACCCCGCCCCAGGAACACGCGTGGCCCTCGATCAAGAGTCGCAAGCACACGCTCATCGCCGCGCCGACCGGATCAGGCAAGACATTCGCCGCGTTCCTCTCGGCCATCGACGATCTCGTCCGGCAGGGAGTCGACGGCACGATCGAGGACGTGACCCAGGTCGTCTATGTCTCGCCGCTCAAGGCTCTCTCCAACGACATTCAAAAGAACCTGCAGGAACCGCTCGCGGGAATCGAGCAGGAACTGAAGTCGATGGGTCTTCCTGAAGTGAACATTCGCACCTTCGTTCGCACCGGGGATACGTCCGCATCCGAACGAACCGCGATGATCAGGCGCCCTCCGCACGTCATCGTCACCACGCCTGAGTCGCTCTACATCCTCCTGACAAGCGAGAGCGGGCGGCAGATGCTGAAGACCGCGCGCACGTTGATCGTCGATGAGATTCACGCGATGGTCGGCGACAAGCGCGGCTCGCATCTTGCCCTGTCGATCGAGCGGTTGCAGGCGCTGGTGGAAGACGATCTCGTTCGCATCGGGCTCTCTGCAACGCAGAAGCCGATCGAGGAAGTCGCGCGCTTCCTGGTCGGCTCGGCAAACATCGCCGAAGACGGAACACCCGATTGCGCGATCATCGATTCGGGGCACAAACGGGAACTCGATCTCGCCATCGAAGTTCCGGGCTCGCCGCTTGGAGCAGTGATGTCGGGCGAGGTGTGGGACGAAGTCTACGATCGTCTGGCTCAACTGATAAACGGTCACAGCACCACGCTGATCTTCGTCAACACCCGGCGCATGGCTGAACGAGTGGCCCGCCATCTCGGCGAGCGAGTCGGCGACGAGAACGTGACTTCGCATCACGGCAGTCTCGCTCGAGAACAGCGGCTTGCGGCTGAGCAGAGACTGAAAGCCGGAGAATTGAAGGCGCTTGTTGCCACGGCCTCGCTCGAGCTGGGAATCGACATCGGCGACATCGATCTCGTGTGCCAACTGGCTTCGACTCGCGCGATCTCCACTTTGCTGCAGCGCGTGGGAAGGTCGGGTCACAGCGTGACCGGTTTTCCAAAAGGGCGCTTGTTTCCGACTACTCGCGATGAGTTGATCGAGTGCGCGGCGTTGCTCGATTCGATTCGCAGGGGTGAGCTTGATCAGTTATCGATCCCCGAAAAGCCTCTCGACATTTTGGCACAGCAGATCGTCGCTTCAGTCGCCGCCGACGAATGGCCGGAAGACGACTTGTTCAACATGATCCGGCGAGCCTATCCATATCGAAGGCTCGATCGCGCCGAGTTCGATGAAGTGATCGCGATGCTGCGAGACGGTTTCGCGACTCGGCGCGGGCGTCGCGGAGCTTACCTGCATCACGACATGATCAATCATCGTTTGCGTGGCCGCAAAGGAGCTCGCTTGACCGCGATCACCTCGGGGGGCGCGATACCTGACACAGCCGATTACGCAGTGGTGCTCGAGCCCACCGACGCCGTGATCGGAAGCGTCAATGAAGACTGGGCAATCGAGAGCTTGCAAGGTGACATCTTTCAGTTGGGAAACGCGTCGTGGGAGATCGTCCGGGTCGAGAACGGCAGAGTCCGAGTCCTGGACGCGCACGGTAAGCCGCCTTCCATTCCTTTCTGGCTTGGCGAAGCGCCCGGCCGCACGCAGGAACTCTCGGCGTCGGTCTCGCGGCTTCGAACCGAGCTGACCGATCGATTCGCGGGTGATGACAATACCGAAGCAGCGGGACCGGCGCTCGCGTGGTTGATGGATGAAGTTGGTCTTTCATCCTCGGGTGCGGAACAAATTGTTGAGTATCTGCTCGGAGCAAAAATCGCCTTAGGCGTGATGCCTTCCCAAGACACGTTGGTGATCGAGCGGTTCTTCGACGAGAGCGGCTCGCAGCAGATGGTGATTCACTCGCCCTTCGGTTCGCGAGTGAATCGGGCGTGGGGTCTCGCGTTGCGAAAACGTTTTTGCCGCCAGTTTAACTTCGAGCTGCAGGCGGCGGCGACCGAGGACGCGATCGTCCTGTCGCTCGGGCCGACCCACAGCTTCGCGCTCGATGAGGTGTTTCGTTATTTGCGGTCGTCTTCCGTCCGAGAGCTGCTGATCCAGGCACTGCTCGCCGCTCCGATGTGGGAGATCAGGTGGCGCTGGAACGCGAGTCGCGCGCTGGCGGTGCCGCGGCGTCGAGGAGGCAAGAAGATTCCCGCGCAACTCCAACGAATGAACGCGGACGATTTGTTGTGTGCGGTTTTTCCGGATCAAGTCGCCTGCGCTGAGAACCTGCCCGGCGGCAACATCGAGGTTCCGGATCATCCGCTTATTCGCCAAACGGTGAAGGATTGTCTCGAAGAAGCGATGGACATCGAAGGTCTCGAAGCGCTGCTGGCTTCGATCGAGCGCGGCGAGAAAACTTTGATCGCGCGCGACGTGATCGAAGCGTCGCCGCTCGCACAGGAGATTTTGAACGCGCGGCCCTATGCGTTTCTGGACGACGCGCCGCTCGAGGAGCGAAGGACGCGAGCCGTGTTTCAACGCCGCTGGCTCGATCCGGAAACTGCGTCCGATCTTGGCGCGTTGGATCTCGCGGCAATCGAACGCGTTCGCGATGAAGTGTGGCCGGATGTAGGCAACGCGGACGAGCTTCACGATGCGCTTGTGGAGCTGGGGTTCTTAACGGCGGATGAAGGTCGGGCGGCCGGTTGGGAGCAATATCTAAATGAGCTTGCCGCGAATCGTCGGGCGGCGGTGTTTGCGAGCGTTCAGAATACGAGCGTTCAGAGTACCGGCTTTAGCCGGGTAGTGCCTTCACGGGTAGTGCCTTCCAACAACGAGAATGCTTTCACCGCCTCAACCCCGGAACAGCCGTCTAAAGCCGGTACTCTGAACACCCGCGGCCCAAGTTTGTGGGTCGCAGCCGAGCGCCTACCTCAACTAATCACAATCTTCCCGAACGTCACAACGGAGCCGCACATCGTTGCGCCCGAGTCGCTGGCCAATGTCGGGTGGACGGATGACAGGGCTCTCGTTGAAATCCTGCGAGGAAGGCTCGAGGGGCTCGGGCCACAGACTACCGCCGACCTCGGCGAGTCGCTTGGCTTGCCGGCTTATACGATTGAAGCCGCGCTGTTGAGACTCGAGGCCGAGGGATTTGTAATGCGTGGCCGCTTCACGCCGGGAGTCGAAGTTACAGAGTGGTGCGCGCGCAGGCTGCTCGCCCGGATTCACAGCTACACGCTGAATCGCTTGCGGCAGGAGATTGAACCCGTCGCGAGCGCGGACTTCGTTCGCTTCCTGTTCGCATGGCAGAAGCTCTCGCCCGAGCATCAGGTTGAGGGACCGGAGAGCCTCGCGGCATTGATCTCTCAGTTCGAAGGCTTCGAGGCAGCCGCCGCCGCGTGGGAAGGTGAGATTCTTCCGGCTCGGATGATTGATTACGATCCGGCCTGGCTCGACGCGCTCTGTTTATCGGGGCAGGTGATGTGGGCGCGCCTCACGACACCCAGGTCCGGGCCGGAGCGCCTCAAGTCATCGGGGCCTGTGCGCACGACGCCGATTGCCTTGCTCAACAGAAAGAGTCTTTCGCTGTGGGCGCCGCTGTTTCCTCAGACCGACGCAGCGCAGATCAATCTCTCTTCCGCCGCCGAATCAGTCTACGAATATCTCTCAAAGCGCGGCGCGTCGTTCTTCACCGATTTGATGGACGGCGTCTCATTGCTCGAATCGCAACTCGAAGACGCATTGGGCGAACTGGTCGCTTGCGGGCTGGTGACTGCCGACAGCTTCACCGGTCTGCGCGCGTTGTTGACTCCTTCAAACAAGCGGACGAATTCCGCGATGAAGCGAAAGCGTCGAGAAGCAGTTTACGGAATGGCGAACGCGGGCCGCTGGTCCTTGCTGTCACGCGAGGCGAAGCCGGCGAATGGACGCGTGGCTTACGATCGCGAGACGGTCGAGAAGATCGCTCGAATCCTGTTGCGCCGCTACGGGGTGGTGTTCAAGCGGCTGCTGGAACGCGAAGGCCTGCCGCTTCCCTGGAGAGAACTGCTGAGAATGTATCACCGGCTTGAAGCGCGCGGCGAAATTCGCGGCGGGCGTTTCGTATCGGGCTTCTCGGGCGAACAGTTCGCGCTGCCGGAAGCAATCGGCATGTTAAGAGCCATCCGGCGCGCGCCGGGTGAAGGCGCCTTGATCGGCGTGAGCGCCGCCGACCCGTTGAATCTCGTAGGAATAATCACGCCAGGCAATCGAGTCTCCGCGTTTGCGGCCAATCGCATTCTCTACCGCGACGGAGTACCGATAGCAGTACTCGAATCAGGAGGAGTTCGGTTTTTGGTTGATATGGATTCGGCTTCAGAGTGGAAGGCGAAGAACGCGCTTGTCCGGCGGAGCGTCGCTCCCGCGCTGCGCACTTATCTAAGCAGGCCTGCGTAGTCGTGACCAAAAATTGTGTTGGTATTCACAGTCGCATTACAACGACCTCAGACCGCGCCGCACTCCAAAAAAAGGCGCCGGTTTCCTCGTCGACCAACACAACTTTAGGACACCGCCCCTGCGTAGTCGTAAGCCTGATGTTGTGTTGCGATATGTTAGAATTCCAATTACTGGAGAATCCACAATGGTCGCAGTTCCAAAAGAGCGGCTCACAATCGAAGAATACATCGAGTTCGATAAGAACTCCGAAGAGCGCTGGGAATATTTCGATGGCGATGTAGTTTCGATGAGCGGCGGTACGCTCGCGCACAATCGCATCACGACTAATTTCGTCGTTGGGTTGCAAGGCAAGGCGATTGCAAAGGGATGCGAAGTGCTCGCTGGGGACATGCGGATCAAGGTCCCGAAGGCCCCCCCTTATCGTTACGCGGACATCGTCGTAGTATGCGGACCACCCGTGATCGAAAAAGTCCAGGGACTGGACGTGCTGGTCAACCCGTCGCTAATCATCGAAATCCTGTCCCCCTCAACCGAGGCTTATAACCGAGGACAGAAGTTTGTGTCCTATAAATCCATCGACACCTTCCGTGAGTATCTCCTCGTTGCGCAAGACCGACCCCTCATCACTCACTATGTCCGCGATGAGAATGGGAACTGGTTGCGCACTGACATCGAAGGGCTCGATAACGAGATCGAGCTTGTAACCCTTTCGTGCACGATGTCGCTGCGTGAGATTTACGCCCTGGTTGATTTTCCCGCCGATGAAGTTTGATCCGTCTGTACTCACTAAGAAAGAATTCACCGCTGATCTTCGCTGACTGCGTTTCGCTGATCCGCGCAGATCAGCGTACCGAAGGCCGCGCAAATCAGCGGTTAATTGTGTTGGCGTAGAGACGGAACGATCACCCCCGATTTCTCCCGCTTGACTCTTCCCTGGGACTCGCAATATCGTGGCGTCGCCACAGTGGAAAACCAGGGTCTACAGATACTCTTATCACGTTGCTTCGTTGAATCCAGCGCAGGAGGTAACACCATGACCAAGCTTCTCCGTTCAACCCTGTTATTCAGCCTCTTCATTTCCATGAGCGTCGCCGCTGTCGCTCAATCAAAACGAGCACAGTCGAAAGGCACACTCGATAAAGAGACCTTCATGAACATGGAGACCGTAGCGAATCCGGCGATCTCTCCCGACGGCAAGCAAATCGTCTTTACGCGCTCGTGGGTCGATAAGGTCAAGGACGAACACGTCAGCAATCTATGGATAGTCGACGTCGATGGAACTCGTGTGCGCGAGTTGACCAGCGGAAACTGGCGAGACAGCCAGCCGGTCTGGTCACCGGACGGCAAACGCATTGCTTTTCTGTCGGATCGCGACGGCACAAATCAGCTTCACGTGCTGTGGGTCGATACTCGCGAAGTAGCTCAGCTTACACGCCTCGAGCAGGCGCCTTCGGGCATCAACTGGTCGCCCGACGGCAAGTTGATCGCCTTCACCGCCTTCGAGCCAGACAACGATCCGATCCTCGCGGTCAAGCTGCCTGAGCGCCCGCGTAACGCGCAATGGGCAAAGCCGGCGGTCATCGTGAATCGCCTGTCGTGGGCCGCCGACGGAAGAGGGCCGCTGCCGATGGGATTCACCCAGGTTTACACGATCGACTCGGCGCTTGGCGGAACGCCTCGCCAGATCACATCGGGTAAGTACAATCACAAC
>DATNBZ010000117.1:0-40291 GCA_035607285.1 Blastocatellia bacterium
CAGGAACTGGATGTCCGGCGATTGATCGATGTGCGGGCCGGTATACAGGTCCTCGCGCCGCCAGATCTCGCCGATCAGAGCCTCGCGAGTTTCCGGATCGACCAGCCCTCGCAGCTTGTCGATTATGCGCCGCATCACCGAATCGTATTCGTTGCCCGGCTCGACGATGCCGTGGGTTTCGCGGCCGCGCAGGTTGATGAATATCTGCCCGTAGTTCCCTTTTGAGAACGCTACGGTGCGCGACCAGTCAACGTCACTGAGCGACAACATCATCGCGTTCGCAAGCTTCATCAGGGTCGAACGATTCGTGACGCCGACCGACAAACGCAAGTGCGCGAGACCCATCTTCATCGCCGAACGATACGCCAGGTCAGGCGTCAGTCCCAGATTGAAGAGCGCGCGCTTAAAAAGAGTCAGCGCATCACGCTTGAGCACCAGCAAGCCTTCTTCGATGAGCCACACGTTGAAGCACAAAAACTTCTTGATAGGTCCGAACCCGTGATCCGAACCCATGTAAACCGTCGCGTCCTCATCGACAGAGTCGAACAACTCGCCAAGAGTCGAATCAACCGCGTGCCAGTATTCGTGCGCGCGGCCTATGTTTGCGTCGTGTTCCTTGCGATCGAAGAACGGGTGACTTTCGTCCAGCAAGTGCCAAAGCTCGTGCTGGAAGCGATCGGTGCCCCAATAGTGAGTCGCGAAAACGTCCCAGCCGTACTGCTCCATCAGGTAGCGATTGACCTTCGTCTTGTATTCGAGTTCGGTAAAGAGCTGATTCAGAATCTTGTCGACGTTCCCCTTCGTGTAGACTTCGGTGATGTACAACTCATAAGGGCCGAACTTGCCTTCGATTTCATCGATCAAGCTCTCGGGAGAAGTAAAGTCGTGGCGTCCGCGCGGCGTCAAAAAGTCCGAGATCATTACTCCGTTGACGAGTCCGGGCGGATAGGTACAGGGAACGTTCGTTACGATGGCTTGCTTGCCCACTTGCCCGAGCACATCCCAAAACGGAAGCCCGTCCCGCGAACGCGAGCTGACAGGCATATCCGGTAACTCGCCGCTCCCCTTGCGTCGCAGGAGAAACTCGAACACCCCGTGTTTTCCGGGGTTCTTGCCGGTCATCCAGGAGACCCAGGCTGTTGGGGTAATCGGAGGTATCGTCGTCTCGAGCGGACCGTGAACGCCCTGGTCAATGAACTGCTTCAGTCGAGGCATCAAGCCGCGATCAATGAGGGGATTCAGTACGTCGAAGGTGGCGCCATCAAGGCCAATAAATAGAACTTTTTTGCTCATAACAAAAGACGTGAACTATAGCCGATGGATTGAAGGGTTATCAACCGAGGTTCATTGAGACGGCGCTTCACTTCGCGTGCTTTGCGGTCCTTTTGCGACTTTGCGCTGAGTATTGGGTCTTGCGCTTTCAATACCCAATACTCAGCGCAAAGTCGCAAAGGACCGCAAAGCACGCGAAGGTTATTAAGCAACGCAGAATCCGAAACACTACCTTCCTGGGAGAGCTTGAACAGGTGTATCGATGGTTGTAGTATTCTGCCGCGTTTAGCAACGGTGATTTCAATAACCGGCTCCAAACGAACCCGAACGCCGCAAGGCTGATCAATAAGCTAACTACACTGAAAGGAGATTGTGAACATGGCTAGCCTAACGTTTATCACTGAGAGCGTACCCGATTTTACAGTCGGCGTAGCTGGGCATTTTGCCTTCGTCGTCAGCGGCGGCACCCCGCCTTACACCTTTACGATTACACAAGGTACGCTGCCCCGAGGCCTGACGCTTTCTAAAACCGGAAAACTATCGGGAACAGCCAGACGGCCCGCGGACACCACTGTCTTTATCAAGGTCACGGACATTTTTCACCATTCTCTGACGCAGGCTTTTCCAGTGCGGGTAACAGCCCCCTGAGCGCGAAGTTGGCACTGACATTGAGCAGAGTTCAACGAACAGCCGACGCGCTAAGCGGCCTTGAAGAAGCTACGCGTTAGGTTTTGCGCACAGCACCTTGTAACACCTTGGTCGCGCAGCCGATGGTCCCTGTTTTCACGCCAGTCCTCGAGTAATTGACGTGGTCTCTACAGTATGGTTAATCTGAATCTGAGAGTTTGAGGAAGAGAATTATGTCTGAAGAAACCGAAATCGCCTTCGCTGACGAGCTTAGAAAACATGAGAATCAGTGGGTTGCTATCCATGAAGCAGGTGAGACTGAGACGATAGTCGGCAGTGGGTCAAATGCCGTCGAAGCCACGCGCGACGCGGAAGAAAAGGGATTCTACGACACGATACTGTTCAAGGTCCTACCTCTCGACAAAGGTTACGTCCCCGGCGGCCGCAATCTGGCGCGACTGGTCACTTCAAATCTTCCTCGGAATCGCTCAAACGTTACGCGATAGTTTTGAAAGAACCCCGACTGACCAAGAACACCATAAACCCATTCTGAATCAGTGAAGCCCGCTTCTAGATCGATCTTCTCCGACAATCCTTGAATCTGGATTTGTATTGTGTGCATGTGAGCGTCCACGAACTGTCCCGCTGCGATCCCGGCAAAGCGTTTCAATCTCCCGGCTTGCACGTCGATTCCAAGACGCTCACCCACGGAAGTATGAAATAAGGAATCATCGGCGCCGCTGTCCACCAGACAACGAATGTCTTGGTGTTTGAGACCGTAGTACAGTCTGACTTGCAGTATCGGGCGGGCTATCCACCGCCTTGAGGGATCCGAATCATCTGGAGCTTTTCTGTATTTGTACTTCATCGGTTATCCTCGTTCTCCAATACCCAGAAAGCAGGATCGCAGTCGCCGAAGCTACACCTATCAGCCGGCCCTCAGTAAGCGGCGCTGCTTCAAAAACACGCCAACCTTTTGCCAGACTTCGCCGATCCGTCGAAGCTCGCGCGGGTCGAAGAATCGAAACACAAACAACAGCAGCGGGAACGATAGCGCCAGAGAAACCTTGATCGCCATCGACATGAAAACCCTTGGACGGCTCGGCGATTCGCCGCGCAGTGAATCGCTGACGTAAAACGCCGCCGTCAGCAGCGCTCCGAAGCCGAGCACCATAAACACCCGGCCCCACTCGTAGCGCACTTTGAAAAACAAATTAGAAGCCCAATACCTCAGCGCGCAAAACAGGGCATAAGATACCAGCGTCGATATAGTAGCGCCCATGCTTCCGTATCTCGGGATCAGCCAGAAGTTCAAGCCGATGTTTACCGCCAGCGCAACGGTGATCACTATTGGCGCAAAGATCGTTCGCTTGTGCAGCGTGATTCCCACATTCAATACTCGCGAGGCGCAGTCGAGCACGGCGGCCAACGCAAGGAGCGGGATGATGTTCGCCGCCGACCAATAGCTCTTCAAGCTGTAGAGCGTCAGCCCGTCACCGGCTACCGCCGATACACAGAGCGCAAAGAACATGCTCACGAACAAAACATAAGTCAGCACTCGCGAGTAGTACTCCTCGGCGCCTTCTTCGTTCATCACCGAAAACCGCATGACCGTCCACACCTGACTGAACGGCACCGTCACCAGTATCGTCACCACCGACACAAGAGTGTTGGCCATCGAATACGCGCCCAGCTCCCTTGGGCTCGCGTATCGTTCGAGGAAGAAGCGATCGATCATCATGAACAAGATGAACGCGATCTGGCTGAAGATCAGCGGTAAGCCAAACGACAGCATGCCGCGCAGCTCGCTTAACGAGAATTTCACGCTCAAGTCGCGGCTAACCATCGCGTAGAACAGCACTGCTTCGAACACGCCGCCAAGCAGCCGGCCGAGCAGCACGTTATGAACGCTCGCGCCCACGCCGACTACAAGGTAAGTAATCAAGGCAAGCTGGAACAGGAACGCGGTAATGTTCAGAGCCGAGTATTGAGCCGATCTGAACTTCGCGCGAAGGATCGAGTCCGGAATCAACGTGATCACTTCGAAGAAGCTGATCAGCAGGACAAGTTGCATCAGGTCGGACCTTGAGCGGTCGCCCTTAAGAACCAGCGCCGACATCTGCGGAGCCGCCAGCCACAATAGAGCCGTAGCCGCAGCCGCCGACACGAACAAAAAGATCATCGTCGAGCCAACGATCTTCCGGCGATGGTCCACATCTTCAGTCTCGTAGTAATGACGAAAGAATGCGTGGTTGAGTCCGAACTTTAGAACGATGGTCACCAGGGTCAGGGTGACGGTCAGGAGTGAGAGAACCCCGAACTCGCCGGCGGGCAGGTAGCGCGAGTAAACCGGAACGAGCACCAGGCCGAACGCGCTGTTTACGACGCTGCCGATTCCGAACAGGAGCGTGTGCTTTACCGTCTTTTGAATCTTATCGTATATCGTGGCCGATACTCCGTCTTCGGGTAGTGGGGTGATAGTGTGTTGCTCGCTCAGATTCGTGTTTCTCCTCTGCGTCCTCGGCGTCCTCTGCGGTTTTCTTATCAGTGGTGAGGTTCAACCGCGGAGGACGCCGGGGACGCAGAGGACTGCTTGCGGGCAACACGCTAGAACCCCACTACGCGTCTTCGCTTCACCGCTGCCAAAATCAGCGCTAAGAGGATCAGCACCGCGACCGCGCCGCTGATGTACATAGACTCAAAAAACGTCCCGGGCATAAACACGAATGATACCATATGCTGTCCCGCCGGAACTTTGACTGCTCGCATCGTGTGGTTGGCTCGAAAAATCTGCGTCGGAGCGCCGTCGACGGCCGCGCTCCATCCGGGATAGTAATTATCGCTCAGCACCAGCACGCCGTCTCGCGTGTTATCGGTAACAATTATAACCCTGCTTCGGTTTTCTCCGACGATGCTTGCCAAGCCGGGGCGATGAGCCTCGGACTCAACCGGCAGGATTTCCGCGCGAGCGGGAGAAGATCCGGAATCGACTTCAATAACCGTTTGAGTCGCGGGATGAAATTGCGGAGAACGCATTGCAGTCAGCGACTCAGCGGGACTACCGACTTCGATCAGGCTGCTCGCGAAAAACGCTCGCTCCATTGCGCTCTTGTTTTCGTAGAGCGATACACCCTCTGCAGTACGAAGCAGTTGATATCCGGCTATCGGTCCAGCCGATTCATGAGTCATAACATATCTTACGTTCAGAAGGTCGAAGAACGGCGACTGGCTTTGATCAAAGACAACGTGACTCAGATTCGGTTGCGGCTCTATCAGCGACGCAAATTCACGATACCATTTTGGAAACTGCTGGTTTTTTCCGGCCACCGCCGCTATCTGGTAAGGCAACAACGTGTTCGGCGGCGCGATTATTTTTTCAGCCCCGCCGGCCGCACTACTGCGATTCGTCTCCAACTCCGAGGGCACGACCAGCACGCGACCAGGTGGAAGCGTCTGCAGGAGATCCGTTATTTCCGTCTTCGGAAAGACGCGTGAGCGATCGAAGGTGTGATCGAACTGATTGCTGTTCCAAGCGAGGTCGATCAGCAACAAAGCAACCAGGCTTATGTAAATGGTCTTGGCTGCGAGCCGGCGTTCGCTCAGCGCCCAAAGAAGTACAACTGCGGCAAACAGCAACGCCAGCGGAATCAGAATGCTCAGATTCGGCGGCGTGAACTGGACGCTCAATGCCGATGCGGACCTGCGAATAAACGCCACGCGCCCTCTTCCGGCCGAGTCGATCGCGAAACCGGTAAGCCTCGCAACGTAACCGCCAATCATCCCGAGCATCACAAAGCACGTAGCTCCGATCGCCAATCTCCGCCCAGCCTTGACGAATCGCTTGATTAAGTCGGAGTTCATTTGAAGAAGAAGGTCCGTGCCGAACGCCGCCAGCACCGCCGCCGAAAACAAAAACAGAACTCCTGCGCGGACAGCGACTCGAATCACCTGAAGAATCGGAATGTACCGGGTCACCGGAACGTATAGCGGCGCCGCCATCATGATCACAAGCGATATGGCCGCAAGCCACGCAAAACACCTCGCGTGATTTCTTTTCTCCGCGTCCCCCGTCGCCCCGTCGTCTCTTTTCCCTTTCGTCAGCTTCAGCCAGTACAAGCACAATCCAATCGGCGCAAGCGCCGCAATACCGACGTAGAGAATATGATCGTGCGATACGCCAAGCGCCGTAAACAGCTTGAGCATATTCGCGTCGTAGGCTGTGCCGAACAGGTTTGGAAACACAAGCGTCGCCGAATACCACGGAGGCAAATAAACATAGCCAAGCTCCGAGCCGACTATCTTGCGATTCGAATACGATAGCAATTCAAGCGAAGGCACCCATTGCGTCGCCGAAAGCGCCAATCCCACGGCAATCGTTACGAGCATCAGAACAATCACGTTAGCGGCAACGCTTCGTTCACGGCCGCTGCGCCGTGCAACCACGGTGAAGAACAAGTAGTAAAAGCCGACTGCGCCGACGTAGTAGATTTGATTCGGCAAGTATCCGCAGAAGAACTGCATCGCGAGGCATACTCCGGCGATCATCGCCTGTGTATAGCTCTGCCGCTTGATCGCGCGATCCGCGAACAACAGAATCGCCGGAAGCCACATCAACCCGCCCCACCAACCCAGTCCCGTCAAATGCAACATCGAGTGGGCCGATAATCCAAACACCAGTGAGCCCATTAGCGCCCCCCTGGCGCTTGCACCGATCGCGACAAGGAAGACGTACATCAAGACTGCAGCGCAAATCAGCTCGGTGATGCGAGCTACTGAATACCCGAGCGGGACGTCAAGGAATTTGTAGAAGAGCAGAAAGGGCGACAAAGTGCGGGTCACTCCGTCGGCGTAGATCGGATGCCCTGCCATCGTGTAGGGGTTCCACAAGGGAAACTCGCCGTCGCGGTACGCCGCTACGACAAAGTACTCACGCGTCACATAAGTATCGGTGAGGTCACGGCGGTTGTAAGGGTAATCCGACTGGCCTGCGCTGTAGCCCCAAGGCAGTTGATTGTTCAGGGTGTTGACGTCGACAAGGGTTTCGCCGAGGAAGAACACGCGCCAGAACAGCACTACGGCGGCGGCGACAATGATGGAGATATGAAGAACGTGTCTGCTGACGGAAGCCGATCTCGCGGTAGCAGCAAGCTCGCGCGAATCAATTGGTGTGACACGACCCTCGACATCGGGCTCCGCCATCATCCCTTCTTCCTCATTCTACCGATCCTCATTCTACAGATAGCCCAGACCGCGTAGCTTCTCTTCAATCAACTGCTCCTCTTCACTCGTCAGCGGGGTCCGGCCGGCTTCACCGCTTTCAGTCGTGCGGTCAAGGCGCAACGAATGCGCCGCGCTGAACTCATCAGTGAAGAGAGATTGAATAAAGTGTCCGTCCAGATCATCGGGCACCGGCAAACCTGCGGCATACAATATCGTCGGCACGAGATCGTACACCGTCGGCGATGCGGCTCGCGCATCGGCGCGGTCGTTCGGCAGAAAACCCGAGCCCTTGCAAATCAGTATTCCTTCCGGCCGATGATCACCGCTCCACCAAAATCCGCGTCCTCGGACTTCATCGGGCGGCTCAGGGAAGTCGGCCGCGGGGTTCCAGTAGACGTATAGATCGCTCGCACGGTTAGTGAAAGGACCCGAGTAAAGTTCATCCCGACTAACAACGCGGTCGACTACGCGGTGACCTTGAGCGTCGGACCAATTGCTCAGGTCTTCAATGATCTTCGAACAAACTTCATCGTAATCAGCGCCTGAGACGATTCCGTCTGCGTTGCGTCCTTCAAGATTGATATTGATGACATGACGGCCGGGTTCGGTGTAAGCGACGCTACGATTCCAGTCAACCGAAGAATAAAACGAATCCTTCTCGGATGCCTGTAATCGGCCGACTCGGTCTTCTCCGATCCCGGCCTTCACGCGCTCGCGCACCGACGCCGGCAGCAGGGTTCGCGCAGCTTTGCGGCCGGCTCCAACGAGCGAGTGGCGAGTCCGCGATCTACCACGAACCATGTAGCCCTTCGTCTCGAGCCATTCCGCGAGATGATAAGACGCGCCGGTGTGGCGGCCCATTCCATGATCCGAGATCACATAGACTTGAGTCTCATCGCTCGCGTGACTCAGCAGCTTTGCGATTGCGCCATCGAGCGCGCGATAGATTTCAAGAAACGGCGTTGTTTGGTTCCACAGGTTGTGACCCGCCCAGTCGCTTGCGGTATAGACCGTCATGAAAAAGTCTACCGGGCGATTGGTTATCAAATACTCGGCGGCGGCAGTTTGGATATCGATGAGCTTCGTCCATTCCTCTATTGCAGCATTGACGCGTCCTTCTCGCATCAATTCGCCAAGACCTCGAGGGGCGAAATGATACTTTGGGAATCGGTTGAGCAATTCAACTCGAAGCTCTGGCGGAGAGAAGGCCCGCTCGTTCAGCGACGGCGCGTCAAGTCCGCTGACCATGAAGCCGCCTGCTTCGCATCCGGCGGGATAGGTCATCGGAACGTTGAGAAAGCCAGAAGTGAAACCGTGCCGTGAAAGATGCGCGCTAATCAACTCGCCCGTACGATCGCCGCCCTTGAAGAAGACTTGCTTGCCGGTTGCGAAGTCGCGATCGGAAAAAACAAACAAGCCATGCCGGCCGGGATTCAATCCTGTGAGTATCGAGGTCCACGCCGACGCGCTATGCATGTTCGGCGTGGAAGTGAGGCGCGCGGACACGCCCTCGCGCATCAGAGTTGCGAGCGTTGGAAGATGACCGGCCGCAGTCCAGGGCTCGATGAGATCCATCGTCGCCGCGTCAAGACCGATGACAAGAATCTTCATGTTAAGTGCTCACCCTTTGCGAGCTTTGCGGTCCTTTGCGTCTTTGCGTGGGGTATTGTTCTCAGTACAGTTCTCAGCGCAAAGACGCAAAGGACCGCAAAGCTCGCAAAGGCGCATCGTCACTATTCTATATATCCCAGCGCACGAAGTCGCTCGCGAAGATCCGCTTCTTCAGCCGCGTTGTAGACACTGCTTACCACGCCGGCGGCTGGCTGCTTATACGAGGTTCCCTGACGTATTGGCTCGCCTGCATCAGTGAACACCTCAATCAGCGCGCGACCATCCATATCCATTGTCAGAGGACTGCCCAGTGACGCAAGCGCGGTCGGCCCGACGTCGCGAAGGTTCGGTTGAGACGTAAACGACGCGTTGCTCTCAACTCCTCGCCCCCACGCGATGAAGATCCCATCGCGCGAGTGCGTCCCCGTAGTCGAATCAGCCGGGACAATCATCTCACCGTAGCCCGGCCGCTCATTGTAAACGTACTCATCTCGTCGCGTGACCATCACCAGATCGGGAAGCCTGCTTGCCCACGCACCGTTGAAAGCTTCATCGCGTCGCATCACGGTTTCGAACACGGGCTCGCCGTCTTCAGGAGAAGTGAGGTTTAAGAGCGCGCCTCGAGCTTCTTCGATCACGCCGTCGAATTCGCTTTCACTCACAACGCCTTCCGGTTCGCGGCCCGCGAGATTCACCCACACGCCTTTATCCTGGGCGAAGAAGGCGCGCGTTCGTGCCCAATCTATCTCGTCAAGGAAAGCGCTTCCATATTCGACCTTCTTATCGAGAACGTTCCCATTTGGCGCCGCCGGCGAAATGCGTCGCGAAACTTTTTCCTTGAACGATCGCAACCTGGCGATGCTCTTGCGAGCAGCAGGCGCCTTGAACGTCAGCAGCCCGGCGGAAGCAAGCAGCTCGTTGACTCGAATTTCAAACAGCTCCGAACAAAACCCGTGATCGGAGACTACGAGTACGCGCGAGTCTGCCGGCAAGTGCTCGATCACGTTTCCAACTGTCGAATCCAGCCGCTGATATATCTCGTGAATGAACCCACGAAACTCCGCCGGAGTGTTCGGGTCGTGGCGCGGATGCGCTGGATCCATGTCAGCCCAGTAATCGTGTTGGGCTCGATCCAGCACTGAGAAAACGACCATCAGAAAATCCCAATCGCCGCGCTGCATCAGGAACTTGAGGGCCCGTTCGCGAACTTCGATCGTTCGTCTAAACTCATTCGCGCGAGCATGCTTGTCAGGAATTCGCTCGGGCTCGATTACGTAATTCGGAAACTCCGCAAGCAGTTCGTTCTTGAGCGAAACCGGAAAGGTAAACTCTGAGTTGCGCCCAGGCGTGAGCATTCCGGTTACCATCAGTCCGTTGATCGGTTCCGGCGGATAGGTTGTCGGAACATTGAGCACAACCGAACGCCCGCCCTGCTCGGTCAAGATATCCCAAACCGGGCGCGTCATGATGTCGCGGCCGCTCATTGCGCGCACACCGTAGCTCGAATGATTCTTGATGAAAGGAGAGAAGACTCCGTGCATGCCCTCGCTGGTGCCGGTTGTACAGCTCGCCCAACCGGGAAAGCTGTTAGGCAGTATGGTCGAGCGAAGCGGTGCGCTCGAGCCTTCGCGCATGAGGCGCGACAGGACAGGCATGCGGCCCGCGCTCACCAGCGGCTTGATGATGTCGAAGGTTGCTCCGTCCAGGCCTATGATTACGGTCTTCATCGATTTTCAATCAGGACTGACGAAACTCGCTCGTAACGGAAAGATGCTGACGAAAAAGAACAGGTCGGGAAAGGTGGCTTGCCCGAATGGTAGTAGAATGCGCAGTCCGCGAAGTTCAAGACGTCGACGAGCCCAGGCTCACCGTGAAGCCGCCTTCACGACGGTTCACTAGCGACAACTCTTCGAGTCTGATGAATATTCGAGCGAGACTCTCTTCGGGTGACTCGGCTCCAGTGTGCGCGATCACCTCCGGAGAAACCGGCGCTTCATAAGGATCGTCAACGCCGGTGAAGTTCTTGATCTCTCCCGCCAGCGCCTTCTTGTACAGGCCCTTCACGTCGCGTTCAGCGAGCACCTCAATCGGGCACTCACAGTAGACCTCGACGAATGAGCCGATTTGGTTACGAATCTCGTCGCGGATTTCGCGATAGGGCGAAATCGCAGCCGCGATCGCGACTACATCGTTGCGAGTGAGGAGCTGACAAACGAACCCGATGCGCCGAATATTGGTGTCGCGATCCTCCTTTGAAAACCCAAGCCCCTTTGAAAGATTAGTGCGTACGACATCGCCATCAAGCACCTCGACCTTCTGGCCGCGCGCAACGAGCTCCGTTTCGACCAGTCGCGCGAGAGTAGTCTTACCTGCGCCCGAAAGACCCGTAAACCATAACGTAAAACCCTTTTGTCCCATCTGTTCTCCAATTTGATTGATAGTTGTTCATTCTATTGCGAATTACGCGCTTTGCGCAAAGGAGCGAATATACACGACTGGTTCGGCTTCGGAAAGCCGGGGCGCTGCGCGGTAGTGGGGTATTAGCATGTTGCCGGCAAGCAGTCCTCTGCGTCCTCGGTCTCCTCCGCGGTTTTTCCTTCTCAGTGGCTCGGAATCAACCGCAGAGGACGCCGACGACGCAGGGAGAAACGCGAATGTGAGGGAGCAACACACTATCTCCCCACTACCCGCTGCGCGGTGTGCCCCCACTTTTCGGAGAATCTCACGGCTCATCGCCGTGTTTCTTCGAGCGCAGAGACCGCCGGAAGTTATCTTGACAGCGCACGGCTCTAAACGTAATAATCGCGGCGCTTCAATCGCCTATTGCCGTTTGCCAGCGTTATCCGTTGAGCTGTGAATTCCGAGCCCGACCTCAGGCGGGGTTTGCATCACATAAGCTTTCGAGAGGAAATCAATCGGATGGGACCCAAGCGAGCCGATCAGCCGAGCGTCAATCGAATGACGTTTCGAGGGCTGTTCCGCGTCAAACCGCTCGATGCAATTCTCGAAGACGCCGAAGAGCCCGAACATCAACTGAAGCGCGCTCTCGGTCCCGTGCAGCTCACCCTCTTTGGCATCGGCGCAATCATCGGCGCTGGAATATTCGCTACAATTGGAACCGCAGCGGCAGGCGATGCGAACCGCCCGGGCGCAGGTCCCGCGCTGATGATCTCGTTCGTGATCACTGCCATCGTTTGCGCGTTTACTGCTCTCTGTTACGCCGAATTCGCATCGATGGTGCCGATCTCGGGTTCGGCTTACACATACTCATACGCGACGCTTGGCGAAGTCATCGCGTGGATCATCGGCTGGGACTTGATCATTGAATACGCGGTTGGCAACATCGCGGTCGCGATAAGCTGGGCAAATTATTTCAAGACGCTGGTCGCCGGGCTGCATATCCCTGGAATCGCGCCTAACGGGATCATCATTCCGGATTGGATTTCGATGGACTATCGCACCGCCGCGAAAGTGCCCGGAGTCTACGAAAGCGCGCCGCACATATTCGGCAAGCCGATCATCTTCAACATCCTCGCGGTGGCCATCGTCACGCTGATCACCGTCGTATTGATCTGGGGAATCAAAGAGAGCGCGCGCTTTAACGCGATAATGGTGGGCATCAAGATCCTGGTGCTCACGTTTTTCATCGTTGTCGGCTTCACATACGTTCAACCTGCTAACTGGAGGCCGTTCAACCCGAACGGATTTGCCGGAATCAGTGCAGGCGCAGCCATCGTGTTCTTTGCGTATATCGGCTTCGATGCGGTCTCGACCGTTGCCGAAGAAACTCGAAACCCGAAACGCAACTTACCAATCGGGATCATCGCTTCGTTGATCATCTGCACTCTCTTTTACGCCGTGGTTGCGTGCGTCTTCACCGGCTTGATTTCGTACCCCGAGTTGAAGGCAAAACTCGCGACCGAACAAGCCGAGCCCCTGACGATGGCGCTGCAGCACGTCGGTCAGCAGTTTCACACCGATCTCGGTTGGGCCATCGGGATCGTCGCGTTCGGCTCGGTAATCGCGCATACGGCGGTCCTGTTGGTGTTTCAGCTCGGCCAGCCGCGTATTTTCTTCTCGATGGCGCGCGATGGTTTGCTTCCGAAGGTGTTCTACAAAGTTCATCCGCGATTCCGCACTCCTCACATCTCGACGATAATCACCGGGGTCTTCGTAGCCGCGTTCGCCGCCGTAGCAAGCATCGACGAGATGGTGGACCTGACGAACATCGGGACCCTGTTCGCCTTCATCCTTGTCTGCGCCGGCATAATCGTCCTGCGCGTGAAAGACCCCGACCGGCCGCGCCCGTTCCGCGTGCCTTTTGGTTTGGTCATTCCAATCCTGGGCATCGTGTCGTGTCTCTACTTGATCTATTATCTGCCGCCGACATCGTGGCTGCGGTTCGCGGCGTGGCTGAATTTCGGGTTCGTGATCTACGTCGGATACGGAGCCGTGCATAGCCGGTTGACTGGCCGCCACCACGCCGAACGGCCGGCTGAGCACAACGCTCGAACGGCTTACACCGGCTCGTGGCTCGCGATCATCGGCATTGCGCTGCTTGTTTTCATGCGCGGCTTCGATGTGTGGCTGGAAGCGCTGAAGGCGCGAGAAGACCTCGTGGGCGGATCCAAGATAATGGCCGCAATCGGAGACGTCTTCAAGACCGCACCATGGATGGAAGTGTCGTGGTTCCTGATCGTGCCGCTTGCGCTGAACGCATTTGTGCTCTGCCCGATCGTGATAGCGCGAGCGTTGAAGGCCGGACGCGAAGGCGGCAACGAACGCCAGGCTGGGGCAACGGCTTCGAGCTTGATTATCGCGATTGTGCTCGCGGCAGTATCGATCGTGTATTTGTTGTTACTGGCCAGGCATAATCTTTGAGTCTCTGGCTCTTTGCGTGCTTTGCGGTCCTTTGCGTCTTTGCGTTGAGAATTATCAAGGCCGCTAAGAATACTCAACGCAAAGACGCAAAGGACCGCAAAGCTCGCAAAGTTGGAGGAGGTAACGGATGGCGGATGCCGCAGTCGCAGTAGAAGACAAATCAACGGGCTTTATTCGGGGGCTGGGACTGCTCGACTCGACGACGATCGTCGCGGGCTCGATGATCGGCTCCGGCATCTTCATTGTCTCGGCCGAGATGGCGCGACAGGTCGGCTCACCCGGCTGGCTCCTTGTGGCTTGGGTCATCACCGGCTTGCTTACGGTGATTGGAGCGCTGAGCTACGGCGAGCTTGCGGCGATGATGCCGAAAGCAGGCGGCCAATACGTCTATCTTCGCGAAGCTTTTTCACCGCTGTGGGGTTTTCTCTACGGCTGGACATTGTTCATGGTGATCCAGACCGGGACGATTGCGGCTGTGGCAGTTGGGTTTGCACGATACTTCGGCGTGCTTTGGCCGAAGCTCTCGGAGAGTAACTATATTGTTGAGCCGATACATCTCGGTTCGAGCTATGCGATTTCGCTCTCCACCGCCCAGTTGGTCGGGTTGCTGCTGATAGCGCTGCTGACGTGGATGAATACCCGCGGATTGAAGCTGGGAAAGTTTGTTCAAAACGTATTCACGATAACAAAGACCGGCGCGTTGATAGCGCTGATCGTGCTGGGAGTCGTCGTTGGCTGGAATGCAGTAGCGGCTCACGCCAATTTCGGAAACTTCTGGGCCGTGCGCGGCAAGCTCCAGGAAGTCGGTCCCGGCGGGCTAACCGCGCTGACGACTTTCGGGTTGTTTGTAGGCATCTGCGTTTCTCAAACCAACTCGCTCTTCTCGGCGGACGCGTGGAACAACATAACCTTCACCGCCGGTGAAGTGAAAAACCCGCGCCGCAACATCCCCCTGTCGCTCGCTTTCGGGACCTTCCTGGTAATCGCGTTGTACCTGCTCGCGAACATCGCTTATCTTGTCACTCTTCCATTCGAGACGATCCAAACCGTCCCGAGCGATCGCGTCGCTTCAGCGACTGCCGACGTGATCTTTCCCGGCGCGGGCGCGACGATAATGGCGGTGTTCATAATGGTCTCGACCTTCGGATGCAACAACGGATTGATCCTCGCCGGCGCGAGAGCGTACTGGGCGATGGCGCGCGACGGGTTGTTCTTCAGGTCCGCCGGTGAGCTTAACAACAATCATGTTCCGGCCTGGGGCCTTGTCATTCAGGGGATATGGGCGGCGGCGCTGGTGCTTCCCAGGACGATCACCGGGGTGGATGCGGCGACGGGCAAGACTACATACGGCAATTTGTACGGCAACCTGCTGACCTATGTAATCTCGGCCGCTTTGATTTTTTACATTCTCACGATAGCCGGGGTCTTCAGGCTGCGTCGCACGCGGCCGGATGTCGAGCGGCCGTATCGCGCATTTGGCTATCCAATAATTCCTGCGCTCTACATCATCGGCGCAACGGTGATTCTTGTAGTGCTGTTGATCTATCAAACGGCGACTACCTGGCCGGGCTTGATCATTATTGCTACGGGCGTTCCGGTCTATTTCATCTGGAAAAAGGTCGGCAACGCGATGCCGGCAGTTGAATCGGACTCGCCATCGAATGACTCTTAATAATGACCTGTAAGGGCGTCCCTCCGTGGGCGCCCCTCATTGGTGGTTGACATGGCGGAAGAGAGGGGCGCCCACGGAGGGCGGCCCTTACAGGTTCTCATGAGTCGATCCGATCGTGGAATCGAGCATTTCCATTGAGTATTACTTGGGACTAATCTTTTCGGGGAGGTTTCTTGAATGGCTAATCAACTTTGGGCACGAAAACCGCTTAGTCTGTTGTTGGAGGAAATGGTGGGCGACCACCGGTTGCGCCGCGTACTAGGCCCCGTTCAGCTTTCGGCGCTTGGAGTCGGGGCGATCATCGGGACCGGCATCTTCATCCTGACCGGCGAGGCTGCACACGACCGAACCGGACCCGCGCTGATGCTCTCGTTCGTGGTCGCGGGGTTTGCGTGCGTGTTCGCGGCGCTATGCTATGCCGAGTTTGCATCAATGGTTCCGGTAGCCGGTTCGGCCTACACCTACGCGTACGCGACGCTCGGCGAACTCTTCGCCTGGATAATCGGTTGGGATCTGATCCTCGAATACGCGGTCGGCTCAGCGACGGTTGCCCATGGATGGTCGGCGCACTTTCAGGAGTTCATCCCTCTATTCGGTCTCGATAAGTATCTGCCTTTTGTTCTTTCGAAGGGGCCGTTCGACTATTGTGTAACCGCGGGAAAGGGTTGTCCGCACACGGGATTCATCGCCACCGGGGCATGGTTCGATCTTCCCGCGGTTCTGGTCACGTTCATTCTGACCGTAGTCCTGGTCAAGGGTATCAAAGAGAGCGCGACCTTCAACGCCGTGATGGTGGCTATCAAGCTCGTCATCGTGTTGATGGTTATTGGCATCGGAGTCTTCTACATCAATCCCGCCAACTGGCATCCGTTCGCGCCATTTGGTTACACGGGTATAAGCTTCTTCGGCAAGACCCTGTTCGGCGAGACTGCTGCTACCGGCCAGCCGATAGGAATGTTTGCGGGCGCGGCGATCATCTTCTTCGCTTACATCGGATTCGACTCGGTTTCGGTGCATTCGGAAGAAGCAAAACAACCGTCCCGTGACGTACCGATTGGCATCATTTCCTCGCTGATCATCTGCACCATTCTTTACATTGCGGTCTCAGCAGTGCTGACGGGAATGGTGCCTACGCAATTGATTGATAAGGATGCAGGCGTAGTGAAGGCGTTCGAATATGTGCATTTGTCATGGATGCAGTACCTGGTGGCGGCGGGCGCGATGACTGGCATCACGTCGGTGCTTCTGGTAATGATGCTCAGTCAGCCGCGTGTGATGCTGGCGCTGGCGCGCGACGGTCTGGTGCCAAAGGGTTTCTTCGGCGCCATCCATCCTAAGTTCCGCACGCCCTGGAAGTCGACGATTCTTACCGGAGTGTTCGTCGCGTCAATGGCGGGTTTTCTGCCGCTCACTCTTTTGGCCGAAATGACTAACATCGGCACCTTGTTCGCCTTCGTGATCGTTTGCGCCGCCGTGCTCGTAATGCGCAAAACTAATCCGAATGCGAATCGTCCCTTCCGCGCGCCGTTGGTGCCGCTCACTCCGATCCTCGGCATACTCACGTGCTTGCTCTTGATGTTCTCGCTGCCGGCCGAAAACTGGTGGCGGCTGATCATTTGGCTTTTGATTGGGTTCGTTATTTACTTCGCCTACGGGCGCAAGCACAGCGTGATGAAGCACTATCTTGATCACGAAATCGCGACGCACGGCATTTCGCCCGGCGGAGCACTCGCAACCGATGTCGACCTCGACGATCCAGGATCGCCTGACAAGAAGGGTGACTGACGCGTAAGCATTGCGCGATGTGAGAGACGCTGCGCGGGTACGAGTCGGCTACTCCGATTCTACCCGCGCTTCGTCTTTCATTATGGCGTAAGCTCCAGTCTTGATTCGATCCTGGCATCACACAACCTGAAAAGGACGCATGAGCGATATAAGATTTACCAAGGCCCAGGGCATGGGAAATGACTTCCTGATAATCGAAGTCGAAGACATTGCCCTATTGCATACGGCCTCTGAGCTTGCTGTCCAGATGTGTGAACGAAACTACGGAGCGGGGGCCGATGGAATTGTGTTTGTCACGCGCGCCCGCGATGACCGCGCAGACTTTTCATCGCGGATCTTCAACGCCGATGGAAGCGAAGCCGGGGTCTCGGGCAACGGCACGCGCTGCGCCGCTGCGTTTCTTTATTACGCGGGCCTGTGGAGCGAACCGGAGATCAGAATAGCCACCGTTGCCGGAGTAAAGTACGGACGACTGGTCTCTCGCGAGGGCGCGCGCTTCGAGTTCGAGTTCGACATGGGGCAACCGGTGCTCTCGAGCGAAGCGGTGCCGATGACGCTCAGTTCGCCGCTCGAAGAGGTTGTGCGTTACCCGCTTAACCTTGGTGGAGACTTGATTGAAGTCACTTGCCTTTCTATGGGCAATCCGCAGTGCGTGATCTTTGTAACCGATCTTAGCGCGGTGAATCTTGAAGAGATCGGGCCGTTGATCGAGCATCACCCCGTCTTCCCGGATCGCACCAACGTCGAGTTCGCGCGCGCAATCTCAAAAGAAGAAATCGAGATTCGCATCTGGGAGAGAGGCGCCGGGCACACTCTTTCGTCGGGCACCGGTTCATGCGCATCGGGAGTCGCGGCTTCTCTGAACGGATTGACGGATCGCAACGTGCGCGTCCTGACCGAAGGAGGAGCGCTTCAGGTCGACTGGCAAAATGACGGTAGTGTAATGCTCACCGCCTCAGCCGAAATCGTCTATGAAGGTAGATGGTTGCGGTGACCGGTTCCTGTAACAAGCATCTCGCTAGTGTTAAGATCCGTGCGAATCCACCAATCTACCACTCTCTCTCGGAAGCGGCGCCTAGCGCCTGCGGTTCCCTAAACTGAATTTCATAAAGCCGCTTATACAGCCCGCCGCCCGTCATCAGCTCATCGTGTGTGCCTTCTTCAACCAGTCGCCCGCCGTCGAGCACGATTATCCGATCGGCTCGTCGCACGGTCGATAGCCGGTGAGCTATTACAAAAGTAGTTCGCCCCTGCATCAACGTTTCGAGCGCGTCTTGCACAAGGCGTTCGGATTCCGAATCAAGCGAGCTTGTCGCTTCGTCCAGAATCAATATGGCGGGGTTCTTCAACAATGCTCGCGCGATAGCGATTCGCTGCCGTTGCCCGCCCGATAGTTTCACACCTCGCTCGCCGACGACAGTGTCGTACCCGTCTGGAAACTCCACGATGAACTCATGCGCGTGAGCGGCTCGCGCCACTGCTTCGATCTCGTCGTCGGTAGCCCCCAATTTGCCGTAAGCGATGTTCTCGCGAACCGGACCGCCGAACAACGTGGTTTCCTGGGGCACCATACCGATCGCGCTTCTTAGATCCGCAAGACTTACCGATCTGATGTCGTGACCATCAACCGTTATCGCCCCTGATGACACGTCATAAAAGCGCGGTATCAACGCGACCAGTGTTGATTTCCCTGCCCCGCTCGGACCAACCAGCGCAATGATCTCGCCCGGCTTGGCTTCGACCGTTACACCTTTCAAGACCGGCAGCGCGCGCTCGTCGGGATAGGTGAAATGGACATCGATCAATTGAACATGGCCCTGGACATTTTCCAGCGGGTTGGGATTCTCGGGGTCTTTAATATCGGGTTCGGTATCCAGCAACTCGAACACTCGCCGAGTCGCGCCGATCGCCTGATTGAACTGGCCATAGAGCTCGCTCATTCCACCGACTGCTCCGCCTACGAAGAATGTGTAGAGCACAAATGCGATGAGATCACCCGGGGTCATGCGGCCCGCTACGACCATTCGGCTTCCGAACCACAGCACAATCGCGATTCCGCTGTAGACGACGAGAATGATGAACGCGATGAACCCGCCGCTCGCAACCGCGCGCTTGACGGCGAGATTGAGCGAATCATGGATGCGATCGCGATATCGCGCGCGCTCGTAGGGTTCTCTCACAAACGACTGAACGATTCGAATTGCGGAGAGCGTTTCTTCAAGGACTGAGTTGGCTTCGGCCAGACGGTCCTGGACCTTCGTGCTCAGCTTGCGAACGTAGCGTCCATAAAAATGCGCAGATAGGATAACGACCGGGACTATCGCGAGCATCAGAAGTGAGAGGCGCATGTTGGTGACAAAGATGATCGTAACGCTGCCGATCAGCATTATGCTCAAGCGCAGAAGCTCGGTGACGCTGCCCGTCGTTGTGGTCTGAACGACGCTGACATCGGAAGCCATCCTTGATGTAAGCTCGCCCACTCTGCGGCTTGCGAAGAAAGCTACAGGGAGGCCAGTGAGATGGTTGTAAAGCTGGGTTCGAACGTCGGCCACGATTCGCTCGCCGGTGTATGAGAGCAGATACGTCCGCAGGAAACTGAATCCTGCCTGGGCCGCAAACATTGTGACCAGCACCAACACGAGCTGATTGAGCCTTTGTGAATCATGATTGACGAACGCTGCGTCGATCAGCATCTTGACGACTTGGATAACCGCCAGTCCAAGCACGCCCGCGATCAACAATGAGAGCAGCGCAATGGCTAGTCGAACCCGATATGGCTTTGCATAAGCCAGGAGACGCAGCAAGTCCCGGGGCGACACCTTTATCTTTTCGTTCGTTCCGCCCGGCTCAAGCTCCTTTTTTCGTTCTCTTCTGAAAGCGCTCATAGATAGCTAATAGATTCGGGCAACACGACCGAGCGGTCAAGGAAGGCAGAAAGCGGGATCTTCTTTGCGAGCTTTGCGGTCCTTTGCGTCTTTGCGTTGAGTATTCCTCAAGCCCGCAAAGAATTCTCAACGCAAAGGCGCAAAGAACCGCAAAGCTCGCAAAGCCTTCCGCCTTTTGATTCACCGGAACACTCGCAGACAGCTCAACGTATCGCTCGTTATCAATCGAAAGGATCATTGCCGTAGGAGCAATCGCGCTGTTAGACTCGACGGCATTCAGAACTCACTCAGGAGGTGCAAACTGTGTACGCATTAAAGAGAAGTCTCTTGCTGATCGTGCTGGTTACTGCAGCCGCAGCCCAATCGCCACAATCACCACTCGCGGATTCCCGGATCTCAGTTAACACTCTTCTACGAGAAGATTTGTTCTCGGGATTTCTGGCCGACGATATGGAGCGATTATCCAGGGGGGAAAAGAACGCCCAACTGCTCCTTGAACAACGGCCCAATGAAAAACCTCTTACGCTGGCATGGATTGCTCTCGCCAAAATGTATCGCGCCGTGCGGGCCAACGAACACAACCAGCCTGAGGAATTTAAGAAGTACTATCAACAGGGGTTCGATCTCTTTGCTGAGGCAGAGAAGCTCGGCCCGGGTAATCCCGGCGTCGCAGCTATCCACGGAGGAACTTACCTTGTTCTTGCCGATCGCCTCCCGAAAGAAAATCGAGCGGCCGCGTGGTCTCAAGCCTACGATTCATACAGACTTCTGTGGAAGTATCAATCGGGCGCCGTCGCTCAACTTCCGGTGCATCTTCGAGGGGAACTCCTTGCAGGGCTGGCCCAGTCGGCACAGCGAACCGGTCACGCCGAGGAACAGGCACAGTACGTAGACAAGATAATTGCGGTGCTCGCCAATACTCCTTACGAGCAGGCGGCCAAACAATGGAAATCCCATCCCGAGTCTGCTTCCAACACGAGCATCGCGTGCATGACCTGTCACGATGCAGGCCGGCTCGCGGCCCGCGTCGCTTCTCTCAAGTAGTTACTCAAGTGGAAACCTTCCCAGGCATCTGATACGACAACGCCAGGCCCACGCAGTGAGGTGCGGGCCTGGCGTTGCTTCGGGCGTCAGCGGCATTCCGGTAGACGCTGAATTCCTTTCCGGCTTAGCCTATCCGCCAGAGGCGGTCTGATCGAAGACCAATGCCTTCTTCTTCCACTGAATCCCCTCGAGCACCCTCCCATCGGCGCCCACCGTCTTCATTTGAATGGCGCCGTCGTAAGGACTCGTTTCGTTAACCAGCGTTGCGGGCGTGGTGACGAGAACCTTGTCACCGCGCTTGAATGTTACTTGCACCACTGGGCCGGTGCCGTCCCAGCTCACTCGGTAGTCGCCCGCCTTCAACAGCGTGCCAGCCACCATCACCGGATCGTTGAGCGTGATGTGCTCAGACTCCTTCGAGTCCCTGGCGATTGCCATCGATGACGTGAACGCCACCGCGATAAACAAAAGAATCGGTATTACCGTAAGTTTTAGTCTCATATTTCTCTCCTTCAAATCTCACACTCCCGGCGCAGCACCTGGAGGCGCGCAGTGCGCTCGAGATTTCATCGGTTTAAATGCACGCAAGCGGGAGTCCGTTTGCGGCGATGATCGCGGGACTCGGGACTCGACCCATGCACGTCGTCGAGTGGCGCAAACGGCTTCGGTCGGTAGGTATGGTTACTTATTGAGACAGTGTCCTGTTACTGGACGCGAAACGTATGCGCGCAGGACACGGCGCTACGCTCACCTTGGGTGTCGTTTCGTTGAAAACTTGCCGCCCTTGTCATCAGCGTCGCGGCGAGAGATGAATCGGCATGTCGGGAGTTACCCGGCAGGGATCGCCGGGTTGCGCGGCCGTTCGCTTCCGCGCCTCTCGCGCCGCAGGCGACAACGTTCGCTCATCCAGGCGCACCACCGCGCATTCAAGCTCCCTCAATCGACTGTTCAGTATTTCCACTTCGCTTCTCAGAAGCATGACTTCAGGATCGCGTGCAGGCTGAGTGGCGGTCGACCGCTCTGAGGCCATCGCCTGCTGTTGCACGTTTCTCAAGCTTGATTCGATAGAGCTGAGTCGCGTTTCAAGCATGCTGATTCGCCGATCAAGATAGACTGCGTCCTGTGCAGCCTCAGCGGGCACTTCGCTAGCGCGTCCTCGATAGTCCGGTGTGCCGGTTCCAGCGCCGGTCCCGCCGGTGAAAAATCCGGTTGAGAAAATCAAAGCGCAAAGCAATGCAGGGATGATTCGCATAAAGCTTATTCCTTTCGTCGACGACGGCTGTACGTCAATCGCACTAAGGATTATAGCTGCTACCGAGTTCGCGGTCTGATTATTTACGAACCTGACACCCGCGCAAGCGTCTGTCCTGCGGTTACTTGCTGACCGGCCTGAACGTTGATTTGGTGGATTTTGCCGGCAATTGGAGCGCGCACGGCGACGATCTCTTCGTTGGGCGGCGTGCCAGGAGCCGACGGCTCACTGCGCTGTTGCTCGACGCTTTTGACCCGCTCACGCGCGCGCTCAAGCCGAGCTTGCGCGTCCTGGCTCTGCGCGCGCGCCTTATCAAGTTCTGCTTGCGACGCAAGGCCTCGTTTCACCAACGGCTCAATCCGCTGAAGCTCGACCAATGTTCGGTTGGCCTCGCCCTCCGCGGCTACGACATTGTTTCGAGCGGCGACACTTGCCGCCGACGTTTGCTGCACCGTCTTATCTTTCTGTTGGCTACTTGCCTGGTCGCCGGCCGGTTGAGAAGCGACCGCGATTTCGAGTATCGCGGCATCCTTCTCGATTGCAGCGCCGTCTCCCACAAGAACGCTGCGCACCACTCCTGTAGCTGGAGCGTTCACTGCGACATCACCTTGCGGACTCTGAGACGATCGGCACGCGGTAGCTACTGAGCTAACGCTGGCAAGCAACGCCAACACTACCGATGAAGTAATCAACTTGAATCGCGACGCGAATTTCGACGAGGCTCTCTGACTCATTTCGAAACCCTCCTGATACCGGCGTATCCACAAGTCACATTGTGGACGCCACTTCCGTGCCACCCATTCAGGACATCCGCAGGCGGGAACCTTTATGGCATTGTCGTTGCACTACTGAGAAGACAAAGATCATTTCAAAGAAAGGGGATTTTGTGGCAAGAGAACTAGACGGACTCAAAGTAGCGATTCTCGTGGCGGACGGGTTTGAGCAGATAGAGATGACCGAGCCCAGAAAGGCGCTCGAATCGGCTGGCGCTAAGGTTCAGTTGATCTCACCTGCCGCGGAAACAGTCAAAGGATGGAATCATACAAAGTGGGGGGACGAGTTCCCGGTAGACGTTCCGCTGGATCAAACGGACGCAGTGAATTACGACGCATTGATGTTGCCTGGTGGCGTGATGAATCCTGATCACTTGCGCATCAGCCCGGGCGCGATCGATTTCATAAAAGCGTTTGTTACCGCCGGTAAACCGATAGCGGCCATTTGCCACGCGCCCTGGACGCTCATCAATGCTGAAGCGGTCAAGGGTCGAACGATAACATCGTGGCCCTCGCTCCGAGCCGACCTCACGAACGCGGGGGCAAGATGGGTGGACCGGGAAGTTGTCAATGACGGCAACCTGGTCACAAGCCGTAAGCCGGACGATCTCCCCGCATTCAACAAGGCAATGATCGAGTTGTTCTCTGAAGAGCGCCGGCACGCAAGGGGCGCGTCACAGTAAGGCGAATATGTCTGCTCGGGCGATGTGGAAAGGCAAACTCAAGATAGGCGCCACTCGAGTGCCGGTCGATTTGTATTCGGCGGTCGTGGATCGCACGGTTCACTTTCACATCCTCGAAGAGAAGACGATGACGCCCGTCAAGCAGCATATGGTGAACCCGGCTACCGGCAAAGAAGTTCCGTCAGAGGACATTCAAAAAGGCTACGAAGTCGAGCCCGGAACCTTCGTAGTCTTGACCGGGAAGGAACTGGCGCGTTTCGAGCCGAAGCCCTCACGCGACATCGACGTAACTGAATTTGTTCCTCCGGACCACATCAGTCAGCAATGGTACGATCGCCCGTACTATCTTGCCCCGGACGGCGACGCCAGTGCTTACTTCGCCCTGGCCGAAGCGTTGAAGAAAAAGCAGAAAATCGGCATTGCCAGGTGGGTGATGCGCAAGAATGCATATCTCGGAGCGCTTTGCGTCGAGGGTGACTATTTGATGCTTGTCACCTTGCGACACGCGGAGGAAGTAGTGCTTGCCGATGACCTGCCCGAGCCCAAAGGCCGAGCGCTGGAAAAGAAAGAATTGAACATGGCCAGCCAGCTCGTCGAGCTGCTCGAGGGCGAATTCGATCCCGCTGATTTCAAAGACGAGCATCGTGAACGAGTCATGACGTTCATCGAGAGCAAAGCTAAAGGCAAGAAGCCGAAACTGAGCGCGGTGCGAACGAAGCGTGCGACTGCCTCGCTTGGCAGTGCGCTTTCCAGGAGCATCAACGCGCTGAAGAAACAGAAGCCCGACAAAGCCAATAAGGACAAGAAGGAGAAAAAAGCTGCCTAGACACGCTCGCAAAAAAGCCAAAGAGAAGGACGAAGAAAACGCGACTCCGGGACCGTTCTGGTCCGGCACCATAACGTTTGGCCTGGTCAGCGTCCCGGTGAATTTGTATCCAGCCATTCGGACGGCTCGCGCTTCATTGCGAATGCTCAGCCCCGACGGAGTGCCGCTCAGCCGGCGATATTACTCACAGAAATCCGACCGGGCGCTCGAAGACGACGAGATGGTGCGCGGCTACGAGATCGACGACGGAGAATACGTCGTTGTCACGGATGAGGAATTGGAACGCCTCGAGCCAAAGAAGACACGTGATATCGACGTGCGTCTGTTCGTTGATCAGGACTCGATCCCGCCCGTCTATTTTGAACGAGCTTACTTTCTCACGCCCGGCGGAAACTCGGAGAAAGCTTATCGCCTGCTGGCGGAGACGATGGAGAACCGCGGCCGCGCGGGAATAGCGACTTTCGTGATGCGTGGAAAGGAATACCTGATCGCCATCTTCGCGGAGAAGGGCCTGCTGCGCGCGGAGACCATGCGATTCGCCGACGAGTTGCGCTCAGCTAAGGAGATTGGTCTTCCAAAAAAGAAGAAAGTTCACAAAGCTGCCGCGACTAAGTTCGAGAAACTGATCGCAGGGAAATCAGAAAGCCGGTTATCTCCGAAAGACATGAAGGATGAGGAAACCGAGCGCGTCTTAAAACTGGTGAAGACGAAACGCTCGAAGCACAAAGATCTCGTGGAAACGGAAGAAGCGGGCGAAACAAAAGGCAAGGTCATCGACATTATGGACGTGCTGAAAAAGAGCATCGCGGCAAAAGGTAGTTCGTAGTACGGCCTTCAGGCGGAAGTTTGTAAATCAGCGAAGATGCGAGTGCAAACTTCCCCTGAAGGCCGTACTACGAACATCGTTTTTTCACACAGTCTCTTCGTTGGTGGGATTACCGGCATCCGATGTAAGAGCTGTCGCTTCCCTCTTTCAGCAGCCCGCTACGCAATCTCACGATGCACTTCGTGCGGCTTCTTGTCTTCTCGAAGGCCCTGGAATGACGGATGCCGGATGGCGCCGTCGGAAGTCCATTCCGTGAAAGTAACTTCCGCCACCAGCCTGGGAGAAACCCAATGCGCATCGGCAAGACCGGCGGCTTTGGGTTTGACGGCAAACGCCGCCGTCTCGCGAGCTATCGTATCGAACTTCTTTTTCAACTCGACGCGCTTCTTCAAACTAAACCCCGTGCCCACGCGGCCCGTGTAGACCAGCTCGCCTTCTTCATAAACGCCGAGAATCAGCGAGCCGAAGCCGGGCAGCCCCTTCTTCGACGGCGTGTATCCCGCGATGACGAATTCCTGCTGCTTGCTGCATTTCACCTTTTGCCAATTGCGATTGCGCGCGGAATCGTAAGTCGACGTGGCCAACTTCGAGACAATCCCTTCGGTTCCCTTCCTGCAGGCTTGCTTGAAAACTTCTGCGCCGCTGCCTTCGATGTGATCGCTGTATCGCAATGGTCCGGAGGCGTCGGTAGCACCCAGCAATTTCTTCAATAGCCGCTTCCGTTCGATGAGCGGAGTCTTGGCCAGGTTGAACCCGTCGAGGTATACCAGATCGAAAACTTCGTAAATGAATTCAGCGCTTCCTCCCTTGCCCATCGCTTGTTGAAGCCTTTGAAAACTCGTGCGGCCTCGGGAGTCCATCACTACAACCTCACCGTCGAAAATGGCCGACGTTGCTGCGATCGACTGCATAGCTCTCGCAATGCTCGGAAACTTCGCCGTCCATTCGACTCGGTTGCGACTCCAGAACCGGACCTTGCCGTGACCGATGCGGCAAAGCATGCGGTAGCCATCAAACTTCAACTCATGCAGCCACTCATCTCCGGGCGGTGCTTCTTTGACGAGCGTCGCAAGCTGCGGTGATACGAAATCAGGCAGTGCGGCCCTGTGCGCGCCTTTGAGCTTTGTGAGGTCAAGTCTATTGATCACACGGAAGAACTCCGAGCCGGGGTTCTGATCGCTTTGCGAGCTTTGCGGTCCTTTGCGGCTTTGCGCTGAGAATCGTACTCCATGCAAAGTCGATGTGTAAGGGGAATAGACCACGGATGACGCGGATTCGACGGGTCTACACGGATCTGATCCGTGATGATCAGTTCAATCGGCGTCATCCGTGGTCTATTCCCGGCACTCACGGGCCTTCTCTGGCACGGAAGCATTCGCACCGGCGAAACCTAACATCACCCAAAGATGTCGAAAGTCCTCTGTGTCTTGAGCGAGGCCGTCGAGCGCCATTCCCGCGAGAGCGCCCCAAATACAGAGGTCCGTTGGGCGCATTCGTCGTCTCCAAACCAGGGTAACCAGGAATACGAATGAGATCAGTGAAGGCAGTCCGAGCGTAGCGGCGATGTTGAGAGGAGTTAGATGGGAGTCGAAGGGCGCGCCGAGATATTGGCCAGGGCTCGTACCCAACCCGCTGCCAAAAAGTGGATGGCGCAGCAGCGTGGCGAATGATGACGTTGCAGCCTGAAGCCGACTGGACTCGCTGGTCCGAAAGGAAATGTCCAGCGGGTGCGCCGGGTTGATCGACGGATTCCATATCGTAAGCGAGATCATAATGCCAGCGCTTACCGCCCCACAGACTGCCGCCACTCGACGACGGAACCGCGTGTTGGCGCCACGTATCACCGCTGCCAGGATAAAGCCCAGGATGCCGCGCGAGAACGTTAAGCAGACGGTGATCCACAGAGCCGTGAGAGTGATGCGTCGCAACCACCCCGGCAGCTCACCATCGCGGTGAGCGACAATCGCGGACGCGAATATGCAAAAGCTTGCGAGCAGGTTCGGGTTATGAGTGCCGGCCTGCACTCGGGCGTACCAACTCGACGGCTCGAGCTCACCGTAGATGCCGATCAAGTGCGAGCTGATTCCGGCATAGAAAAACGCGAGACCCAGAAGGGCAGCTCCCGCGCTTACCAGCGAGGTGATCGCGACCGTTCGTGCCACGCGTGGAAAGATGCGGGGACGCGACGCGAGGTCTGAGGTAATGAGGGTGAGCGCGCAGAGTTCCGCGATCCCCAATAGCTTGGGAAGACCGGCTCGAGGATTCGGAGCCGCGAAGAGGAGAGATAGGCAGGCAAAGAGAAAGTAAAGCGCAAGCGCGATGTGAGCCGGACAAAGTCGAGGCAGGAGCCGGAGCCGCCATCGATCGATCGCCCACATTAATGCGGAGGCCGCAAAGATCGCGTCACTCCATTGTGCGTGTTCGTGAAGCCAGGGGAATGGAGGGAACCACGTCCAGGGCAGTAGCGCCAGCGTCAGGAGATACAGAGCTACGGCTATTCGTGATGACGTGGCAGGTTTGGGGTTCGGGTTGATGGGCCTCGCGGGAACCTCTCGTGCTTATGCCTGAGTTGTTCGAATGGTAAAGCGCTTCGGTTTTGCGTTCTGATGTTTCCGCGTCTCCGCGAAGATCATCCTCGAGGTCGTCTCGTATCTGGTCAAGCGTACCGCCCTCAAGTAAGCCCCGGAAGACTGAGAGGTAATCCTCATCATAATCGGGAATTCCCAGCACGTTTGACGTACAAGGTGATCGGGGGATTCCGAACCTTCCGTCGACATCTAACTGCTCGGGCAACCGGTGGCGTTATTCACCCAACAAATGATGTCCCACGGGGAGACGTGCTGATTCGGACCAGTCTCAGCAAGTGCTTTCGCAGCTATATCTGGAAAGGCTGCCTCGTCGTAATTCTCGCCTCTCCAGCGCCGCTCGACCAGCGCCCAAGTTCTTGAAAGAACTGCATAGCATTGGTCTACGTGGGCTGCTCTATCGAACAAACGCCCGGACAATTCATGAAGAACTGGATACAACCGGCGCTACCTCTTTGCTGACGCCGGCGAGCAACAGAACGTTTGAGCTTCCGCTCCCGATGCTCGAGGCCATGCGGCCTTTGCTGTCAATCAGCAATGCGGAAGGCGTCGATCTCGTACCGAATAGAATGCCCACCTGAAACCCGTCGTCATGGAGGAACAACGACTCAAAGCCCTCGCTGGCTTCCCTGACCGCCTCCGAATCACCTGACGCAACGAACACGAGTCTCGGCGCGTCAGGCGGTGGATTCTCCTCCCATCGCCGAACGTCCTCTGACATCGCAGTGCAAAATGGACACGCGGGACTCCAAAACAAAAGAAGTGTGTCACGACCCAGCAAGTCCTTCGTGACGACTGGTTCCCCGTCCATGTCCGGAAGCGAGAAATCGGGAGCCTGGTCACCAACCTTCAAGGGCGATTTTCCGACCATGATCTCAAGGGTGTTCTGGTTCCACTCCGTGAGCTTATCGCCTCGAGGTGTTGAACCGATCGCTGCAACGACGAAATGAATCAGTTCGCGGATTGACTGGTCGCCGTACGTGTTGTGACTGGCGAGTTTTCCTTGAGGGCTGATAAGGACGGCGGAGGGACTCCACTTACCTTTGTAGGTTTCCACCACTTCTGATTCGCCAACGAGTAGTAAATGTCTCACGCCGTACTTCGCTATACGTTTCTCATTGTCGAGAAGCGAACCTTTACTCAGCACCGCGATGGTGAGCCTGTCCGAGTAGTCGCGCTCCCATCCGCTGACATCCTGCAAAATCGTCGCGCAAGGGGCGCAGTTCGGACTCACGAATAGAAGAAGAACCGGTTTGCGGTACCCCAGTAAGTCTCGCAGGGAAATCTGCCCGCCGCCAATCGAGGCCAGCGAGAAATCGGGCGCGAGCGCGCCTACCGGCAATCCCTCAGGAGGCAGCATCGCTTCCTCACGTTCAACCGGCGGCGGCGCGAATTCCTCGACCAACTTCTCGACTTCATCGATCCTTTCAAGAATCCTCGTCTGTTGGTTGAGAACTCGACGCAGATAAAAAATGCCTGTCACAAGAAGACCGGCGGCGAAGGAACTAATCAAGAGATTCATTACCTCGGCGGTCTGCAAGTCTCGAACCCAGGCGAGCGCGCTCAACCGCGGAGCTTCCCGTCCCCGCAATACGATAAGCGCCGCCACTGCGGCCAGTATCAGGTTGCGGGCAAACATCGGCCAACTGACTGGCCTGGAGTGCAGTTGCCCGAAGCAGTTGCACTCTGTTTTCCGCCCACGCAACAGACTGAGGCCGATCGCCGCCGCAAAGATCAACATCAACGCCATTGCTGAAATGGCGCCAATCCATGCCGTGTTTACCGGTATCAAAGCCACCGCGACGGCGAACTCGATTAAGGGCAAACACCACCCCAACGGGCCAGCCAACTCTTCGGGAACGCCAAAGCCAACTAAAGCCTTCCGCGCGCCAACCTGATCTGTGGCCTTTGCTACGCCGGCAATGACCAGTATCGTCACAAGAAATAGTCTGGCCATCAGCAATACAATTTCCATATCAGCCTTTAGGTTTGAATTGTGGTCTAGCTGATTTCGGCACGATGCCTCGCGCTAGATCACGAACGAGCTCGATATTGCTGAAGCAGCGCCCGGGGCGCATTCGTCAGAAACTTTGAAGTTCTCAAGAGTGCGTCCCCAATTTGAAACGGCAGCCTGGGCAGCTCATTAAAAGGACCTCGCACGCCAACGGTAGCCTCGATCGGGTTGGGCCATCGGAGACGAAGCGCCTGGATGAGACCGGCCGGACGCAACAGGTAGCTCTGCATTCTAGTGCGATCGCCGTGCGGAGTCTTCTGGCCTACGCCCCACTGCCTCAGGAGCGTCGGTACCAGCCACCGAGGGAGATGTTTGGCTCTCCATGCTACCGGAGTATCGTCCACTTCGGCCCCAAGTAACTGGTGCGCGAGTCCTATCGCGCAAGCCATCCAATCTGAGCGCCGCGAGCTTCCGCCAAGAAGATAGTCCCAATCGAATTCATCGGACCGCGATTCCAGAGCGACTCCAATATCGCACAGCCAAATCGGCCGCCACGCTCCGTGTCGCAACGTATGCAAGCATAGCAGCCGGAGGTTATCCTCTGGTCCAAGTATCCGCACCTGCGCATCGCCCAGACTCACAAGCTGCGATCTATCATACACAACATCGAAACTGCGGTCGTCCAACTCGGCGAGCCCTTTGTGCAGATCGACCGGGCAAGCCGGGGAGTCGGGTTCCCAAAGCGCGGTAAGCGTCCGCCCGTGCTGATCAGGATGAACATAGAGGTCTACATCTCCGTAGGGACGCAGACCCTTGTCGGGATAGAGACGAGCGATAGCCCATCCCTTGCCGAGGATTGGTTCACAGCCGGCAGATCTCAGGAAAGTGATGAGTTGGGTTATTTTGTGTTCGAGTACAGCGCCCTGAAGCGTGTGAAGACGGTAGGCTTGATGAAGTTGATTCCCCGCAGGCGAGTCGCGAAGGTCGGACTGGCGAATTCTCCGCCACGCCAGACCGCCGCCGCCCGACTTTAGGAGCAGGGGCGCGATCTCATCCAGTTCGCGAGCAGAAACTGTCGAATCTGAGGGTGTCTCACGCCACGCGCCGGCTAAGAGCGCCGCTGCAAGGCTTCCACTCAACATCCTTCTCCCAACGGCAGGCAGTGGCAGCTCCAACCGCGCGACCGCCGAACTGGCAAGCAATCTTGGCGACCACACGACGACAGCATCTGCTACAGCGAGTCCATGCCGAGCGCTCGCCTTTCAGCGACGCTAATTAGTGCAGCAGCCCGGCGAGCTTACACAGGTTCCCGCGTTATTGGTACCGGCCGATTGCGTCTGAACGCAAAGCAGATTCGTATCACAACACTTGCCGTTTTGCTGGTCTGCAACACCGCCGGGACATGGGAAGGTCGCGCCGTGGTTGCTGATGCACGCGTGCTTACAGCTCACCTTTGCGGTGCACCCGGTAGCGGCTTGAGCAGCCGTCGGCGAAATGATCGTCACGACTGAAAGCCCGCCAACCAGCGCGAGTTTCTTGAGCAGATCGCGGCGGGACGAACCGAACTCGAAAGCCTTTGGCATCGCCATCCGCTCTCGCAACAGGTTCGCTTTTCCGAGCTTGCCCAAAGCAACCAACACGACCTCGCCATCGATCGGCATACGAGTCTCGGTTCTCAGACGAGCGGCTATTGAATCCACTCCGGTTTTTCCGTCACACTGTCGCCAGACGAGAGCCGCGGTGTTGTTAAGACAATGCGCCTTGTGACGCTCCAGGTCATACACCAACAATTCGTCGTCCAACTCTTCTATTACCAACCCCGCCTCACGTGCTTGCGGTTTGACATTTGGAACCATCTGTCTGTCCTCCCACTTTGTTTTGACTCAATCGACGAACTTCTGTAATACGGACTCCACTACTTCTTTCGCCTCCCCACGCGTTCCCTTTAACACAGTGGCGCCCGAAACCATTTGCCCCAACGCCGGCAGCATTGCGCCGGGTTGGTGTCGTTTCGACATCACACGGTCAAGCATCGCCAATGCAGCCTGCCCTCGAGTCACTTGGCGGGGCCGCCATTTCGCGCCCCGACGATACTCGCTGAGAATCACAACACCCACTGGCAAAGGCTTCGTTCCCGCACGCGCACCCAACATCTCCACTGGAAATTCTTTGGGTTGAGCGAGCCCCTCTCGTATGTGAAGCGCCCACGGATAAGGATGGACGCGGCCGCGCGAATCGAGCACGGCAAATTCATCGGAGTAGTAGGTCGCACCCGCCCGCAGGAACGCGGTGACCAGACTGGTCTTGCCGCTGAAATTCTTTCCGGGAATAACAATAGCTTTCCCGTTCCAGCCGACAACGCCTGCGTGCAGGAACATTCGCTGCAAAGTTGCGGCCGCAATGTACGAATGAAGATCAATTTCAAGCTCGCTCAGCACTTCATTTAAATCCAGCGAGCGAGCGAACATCTCACTGCCCTTGTACAGGATATTGAATTGCGCCCCGGTTCGTTTGCCTTTTGACCGAGGCTTCACCACCGAGTACAGGTTATCGACTACCGGCGACCTGGAAGGCTTCCAGCTAATCGGAAGACGACGCTTCACCAGCGCAAGCACGTCGGCGCTATTTGTCCGAATGCCGATGCGCAGCCCGTAAGCCCGAAAGGAGAACCCGCCAGCCCAAACCAACTGATCGAGCTTCTCCAATTCAGCCGAACCCTGACTTAAACGAGGTAACATCATTCGTGTCCAGTGCGTTTCTTCGATCATGCAAATCCGCTATCAATCGTCTCGCTATATCGGTGCCTGGAACGCGGTGGAAGATTGCGGACCCTCTCCCGTTGTGAGTTCTTCGACCAATGCCACTATCCATCTCGCCGATTCGCTGGCCTCGCCGCGATTGCCTTTGTAAAAGCGCGCCTGCGAAGCTGCCCGCTGTAGTGTCGCAAGCGAAAGTTCCGGTTGACGCCGTGCCGGCACCGTGTTGGCCAGGAGTTCCAATGCTCCCTGGCCGGCAGACATCTTTCGAGGCTGCCACCTCGCTCCTCTTACAAAACGGCTCGATATCACGAGCGCAACCGGTAACGGTTTCACCCCGGCGCGGCCGCCAAAGGCCTCTATCGGATACCTGGTCGTCCTGCCATTGCGGCCCTCTCTTATTCCGAGCGGCCGCGCGAATGGGTGGACCAGGCCCCGCGAATCCAATACCGCGTACTCATCGGAATAGTAGGTCGCTCCTGCTCCGACCAGTTCGGCTACGAGGGTGCTCTTGCCCGCGAAGCTTCGGCCCGGAATGAGCACGCCCAACCCTTTCCATCCAACTACTCCCGCGTGAACAAATACCTTTTGCCTGGCCATCTCCGCGACGTAGTGTTGCAGGTTGCCTTCGAGAGTGTCGAGCGCATCAGTAATACTGAGGTTTCGGCCTACCGCAACGTCGCCGGCATAGAGATCGACCTGGCGCGGCGTTTTCGTACGCCGCCCGCTCGAGTTAGCAATTGAATATGATCGTTGCATGAAGCCATTGGCGGTCAGCTTGCAGCCAAGCGGAAGCCGAGTCAGGAACCGATCGATGATCACCTGCGCATCCGCGCGAATTCCAATGCGCACGCCATAGCTGATAACCGAAACGCTGGGAGCCGAATGCAGATCGTCAGTCTGCGACGCTGAATCTCGAATTTCTCTCAAGCTCTTTAGCTCCTGGAAGACGCCGGCCTTGGATGCGTGATGCCCAGCGTAACTAATATAGAAGAACACCCCGGCGTGGGCTCCGCCGGGGTGCTGATGTTTGTGTCGAGCGGCGAGTACGGCGAAACTACGGAGTAAACTGGCTGATTATCGGGATCACTGGTTCTGATCCGCTGACTGCGTCGGCTGCTGGAATAGCTGCGGCAGCCAGTGCGGCCCACAGAAGCAGCGGATAGTGATCCTTGTCGCAGAGGACCTTGAACGCGCCGTCACCAACCGAGCTAACCTCGGTCGCGTCGTCGAACTGCCTGCGGTCTCCCGCTTTAAGCGTTCTCTCTTTTCCCTGACCGTACTTGACCACGGCTTCGCCCTTGATCACCCTAACCTCGACCTCTCGATCCTTATTCAGAACGCCGACATCGCTGATGTCGTAGATTTTGACAAGTCCCGACACACCCGAGGGCAAGATCAGGGTCACTCCCCATCCGCACTTATTCAGCGATGCTTGAATAGACTTTGGCGTCATACTCAGTGTGATAGCGGTGATCGGGTCCAACTCGACTCGTCCCGGAGCGCCCAATTCGATCGAGGCGTGCCCTCCGGTTCGCGTCTGTATCACATTTCCGTCGGTTATCGTAGCCCCGGTCTTTGCCTCATTGCCGTTAACAAGGACGGGTCCTCTCGCGGTGAGTGTACCGGTCAGCGTTTGAGGAATAAGGATGTCATCCGAGAGCCCCTCGTCTGCTGTATCGGTGGTTACTGAAGCCGCGAACGAACTCAGAGTAAACGCCGTCGCTACGGCTAACGACAACAACACCGCAACGAGAACTCTGTAATGTATTTTGGATCTCGACATAGTGCCCTCCAATCTCTTAGCACAGAAGGTCCGCGGAAAAGAACTCGACTCCTGGTTGCACCGAATTCCTGTCCTAAGGGACCTCAAGGTTACGGAATGGCGCTTCGAAAGTCAACTACAAAGCGCGCATAAATTCGAATGGAATTACCCGTTTAGGGATCATCCAGTTCGACCTCATTCGATCCGAATTGACATCTTCTTCAGACAGATTCCCATACTGCGGAGGCTATCCAGCCGCGCCTCCGGAACTTTGAAGGTCGATATCAACACCTCGCTGATCCCGTAGGAGTTGATAAGATTCGGAAGCTCGTTGATGCCAAAGATGCGGTAGCCGTGTATGACCTTGCCTGACTTTCTCGTATCGTCGTCGATGAATCCGACGGGCGAGTACTGATGATCGGGATTATTCAATATCTCGCGGATCAGCAGCTCGCCTCCATCTCCGGCGCCGTAGATCAGAATCGGAGTCGCATTGGCGCCGTTGTTTCCCGAACCGACGATTAGGGCCTTCAACATGCGAAATGATACGCGGCTCACGCTCACGAAGACGAGGAGTAGCAGCAAGTCGAGCAATGCGACTGCGCGCGAAGGGCCGCGGAACCAATACATCACAAACACCACGACCGTGCTGACTGCCGTACCGGACAGTACCGCTCTCGCGATCATCATCAAGTCAGTGACTCCGACATATCGCCAGAGGCCGCGGTACACGCCTCCAAACAAGAAGAAAGCCATCTGGATGATGATCACCAGCGGAAGCGTCTTCAGGAAGATTTGAAGCTGCTCAGCCGGGAGCCGTCCGTCCCAACGCAACACGAAGGCTCCGTAGTAAGCCAGCGCTACAAGCGCAGTATCAAGAAGCACCTCGAACACCCGACGCTTGTAGGAGAAGTCGGTAATGGCATTGATGATTCGAATTCCCTCCGGCTGCTTGCCTTCTTCGTATACACGGACTTTCCCAAGATAGAGCCCGAGGAACAGGACCAGCAGCGCAAACAGCGGAACCAACGCCAACACCACTGTAGTCTCGAGCCATCTCACCGCCAGCGCGAGCACGCCGCAAACCGTGGCAAACAGATAGAGCATGAGAACCGCGCGGCGCTCTGTTACGCCCAGCGCGACCAATCGATGAGATGTGTGGTCGCGTCCCCCGCGTGAGATTGGCCGGCCGTGCAGCTTTCGGGCAATTGTCACAAAGCAGGTATCCAGTATCGGGAGCATCAGTATCAGGACCGGTGTGAGCAGCACCGACGTCAGGCTTCGAAAGCGACCGGTGCCGGCTAACAGCGAGGTGCCCGCAAGCATGAACCCGACGAACATCGAGCCGCTGTCACCCATGAAGATCGAGGCCGGATTGAAATTGAATACCAGGAATCCGAGCACCGCCCCGCCGAGGAGCACGGGCAGGAGGGCAACGTCTGTCTGGCCGTTGATCAAGAGCGTGATAGCAAGGAAGACACTCGAGATCACCGATATCCCTCCGGCCAGGCCATCCATGTTATCGAGCAGGTTGATCGCATTAGTGATGCCGACCAACCAGAAGATGGTCAAGACGTCGTTGATCCAGGGATAGTTGGCCCACGGCAGATGCAGTCCGAAAAAGACCAGCGTCGACGCCGCTATCAATTGAAGCACGAGTTTAGCGTACGGCTTGATGCTGACTGCGTCATCTACCAAACCGGTAAGGAAAAGCACAGTCCCCGCGCCTAGAATTGCATAAGTGCCGGGTAGCTTCGGCGCAAACATGAGAAACCCGATCACAAACGCCGCGTAGATGGCTACCCCGCCGAGCAGTGGCGTTGGCTGCTGATGCCAGCGGTCCTGCCTGGGTGCGGCAACCATTCCGACGCGATGTGAAGCTGCGCGGGCAATCAAAGTGAGGATGACTCCGAGCAGCAGAGTGGAAAGACTAGCTAAGATGATTTGCATACCCACTCCATTCGTACTGGAACGCGTTCATTGCGTGCTTTGCGGTTCTTTGCGTACTTACGGCTCTTTGCGTGCTTGCGCTATTTGCGTGCTTGCGCTATTTGCGTGCTTGCGGCTCTTTGCGTGCTTTGCGGTTCTTTGCGTCTTTGCGTTGAGAATCTCTCTCTCAACTCGGGAGTGACTCTCGTGACTGAAACACTAGAGAACTCGCCGGTATTCCCAGTTCGCCCACCATCTTCACGCGGTGGTAATCGATGATGCTTGCGAGCATCGAATCCAAATCAACCTTTGGCTGATAGCCGATCAGCGCGCGGATCTTCGAGATGTCGGGAACTCGCCGCATCATATCTTCAAAGCCCGCCTCATAAGCTTCGTCGTAAGGAACGAACACGATATTCGACGCGGACTCGGTTATGTACTTTATTCTTTCCGCGAGCTCGAGCATCGATATCTCGTGATCACTCCCGATGTTGTAGACTTCGCCAACCGCCTGCGGATGCTCGGCTACCGCGATCAGCGCTTCGATAACGTCTGACACGTGCGTAAAGCAACGAGTCTGAGTGCCGTCACCGTACACAGTGATGTCCTGTCCCGTTAGCGCCTGCTGCACGAAGTTGGGAATGACCATTCCGTAACGCCCGGTCTGTCGCGGACCGACGGTGTTGAACAGACGAACGATCACCGTAGGCACTCGCTTTTCTTTCCAGTAGGCGATTGCAAGGAATTCGTCTATTGCCTTCGAGCAGGCATAGCTCCAACGGCCCTTGTTTGTAGGGCCCATTACCAGGTCGTCGTCCTCGCTAAACGGCACCTTGTTCCGCTTGCCGTACACCTCTGACGTCGATGTGATCACGACTCGCTTCCGTTTCTTCGCCGCGAGACTCAAGACGATATCTGTGCCGCGTATGTTCGTTTCGATCGTGCTTACCGGGCTCTCGACGATGAGCCTTACGCCGACCGCCGCTGCCAGGTGGTAGACGATATCGCACATATCAACCACTTCGGCTGTGAGCCGATAGTTGCGAATCGTGTCGATGTGATAAGTGAGGTTCGGATGGCTCTTGATCAGCGCAATGTTTTCGATTGACCCGGTAGAGAGATCATCGAGCAGGTGCACCTCGTCGCCTCGCGATAAGAGACGTTCGGCCAGATGCGATCCAATGAATCCCGCCCCTCCAGTGATTAATACTTTCATTTTCTAAGTTCCTTTCCCACTAGAACAACACAACCTTCATGGCCTTACCATCGGACAAGAAATAGACCGCGGATGACACTGATTCGACGGATCGGCGCATGAGTAATCAACAGGGATAGACAGGATGAACAGGATAGAAGAGATAACGTCGAACGGATCATTCCCTATCCTGTGCATCCTGTCCATCCCTGTTCAAGCTCTTATGTTTTGGCAGGTCAGCACGTATCAGATCCGCGTGAATCCGTTCAATCAGTGTCATCAGTGGTTTATTCCGAAAGGTTTTCGCGCGAAATCAACAGGGATAGACAGGATGAACAGGATAGAAGAGATAACGTCGATAGGGATCATTCCCTATCCTGTGAATCCTGTCCATCCCTGTTCAAGCTCTGTTTTGGCTGATTGGCGCGTGTTGAATTTCGCAAGCCGCTCCGGATACCTGGCAATCAGCATTCGATATACCGCGGCGATCTCGCGCACCATGGTTTCGGCTCGAAACGCCGGGTCGACTCGCCGTCGTCCGGCGTTCCCCATTCGCTCCCGAGCCTCGGGATCGTCAAGCAACCTCGATACGGCATCCGCAAGCCCGTTCGCGTCGCCCGGCCTGACCAAATAACCCGTCTCGCCATCGATCACCACTTCCGGAGCGCCGTCGATGTCGAATGACACGCACGGCTTTCCCATCGCCAGCGCTTGCGGAAGTACTCGCGCCAGCCCTTCTCGAAGAGAGGTGTGCACCAGCACATCCATGACGGAGATCATCTCCGGTATTCGCTCTCGCGGGACAAGCCCCGCGAAGATGAAGTTGTCCAGTATTCCTGCCGCGCTGGCGCGACTGCGGAGGTGATCCTGCAAAACACCGTCTCCCACAAGAAAGAACCGCACCGTTGGATGGCGCCTCACAATCTCAGGGGCCGCATCCATCAACTGATCGTGCCCCTTGAGGGAAAACAACCGTGCGATCTTTCCGACAACAAGCGAGTCTTCCGGAATCCCAAACTCGCGGCGTATTGCCAACGAGTCCACTTGCGCCTCGAGGAACCAGTCGAGCTCCATGCCGCTATAAACAGTGCTGAACTTCTCCGCTCGATCGATGCCGGCCGCGATAGCTTTCCGGCTGATGATGTTCGACACGCTGATGAAATGATCGGTCAGCGGAGCGCAGAGTTTCTTCACCGCCCACCACAGCCGGTTGACCAGCCACGGTTGATAGTCGTGAAAGACCAGACTATGCAGCGTATGAACGATGATCGGCGTTCCCGCGAGCCTGGCCGCCAGGCGCCCGAGCACTCCGGCCTTTGACGAATGCGTGTGAACGATGTGGTATCGGCCGTTGCGGATCAGTCGATACAGTTTCCAGAAAGCTATGAAGTCAGCAAGCGGATTAATATTGCGGCCCAGCTCCGCGACGATCGCAAGCCTGGTTGTCCGATGCGCGCGTTCGAGAAGGTCGCCTTCGGGTCCGTTGTCGACGCCCGTGACAAGCGTCGCCTCATACTCCGGAAGCTTGTCGAGACCCTCAACTGAGAGCAGCGTGTTTTCCTGCGCGCCGCCCACGATAAGCCTGGTGATTATGTGCAGTACCCTGACGGGTTCGCTGTCTGACATGTTACAAATGCGCCGCGACGACGTAATCGCGATCCAGCTCGATCCAATCGAATGCGCTTACTCCGGCCTTGGAAAGAATCGCTTTTACTCGCGCCTCCGAGTACAAGAACAAAGGACAGCCGCTTGCCAGAAAGCGCAAGCGTCGAATCGGCGCTCTCCACTCGCGAGATTTCGGAAAGCTCATGATCATCGTCGACCGAGTCATTCCCCGCATTCGCGCGATCACCGGCGCGGGGTCTTCGACGTAGTCAAAAAAGCCCATCGCCGAGCTTGCGTCGAAAGAACCATCCGGAACCGCGTCCGGGAACAACCCCGCGCGGAACTCACAGCGATCGGCGACGCCATATCGGCTCGAATGCTCGATTGCGAGTTCAATCATCGCGGTCGCGAAGTCGACGCCCACAACTCGAGCAGCGCCGCGCTGCGCATACGCAATGCAGTAGCGTCCCGATCCGCATCCGACATCCAGCACGGTCTTGCCGCTTATGGGCGCGAGCAAATCCAACGTGAGCTCGAATCGCCTTCGCACGACGCCTCTCCAGACGTCATCGACCCATCGGGCGAATGCGGTTTTGTCGTCTTCATAGATAGCGTCGAAGCGTCTCGCGTCCGCGTGAAAATGTTCCCGAACCCTCTGTTCAACTGACACCGAGCACCTCGCTCATCGGCGCGAAGCTGAAGTCACCGAGCAGCCGTCGAAGCCTGTCTTCAGTCTTCTGCAAATTGAAATAGTGAGTGAGCGATATCCGCCGCGGCAGCGGAATGCGCGGATGATCCGGATCGAGCTCCCACGGGTGGACGTAAAATACCGCGGCGCGGCCTTTACCATTCAGCGCTTGAAACGCGCGTCTGGTGAGAGCATAAGGATAGATTCGAAAATAAGCGCCGCCCGCTATCGGCAGATTGCGACCCAGAACCTGCCAGGTCGAAATTGGAAACTCAATCAGGCTTCGTTTCCCCGCCTCGACTTCGTAAGGCCACCGCGGCGCGTCCGCAATACCGTAGCGATAGTTGAGCACAGGAAACACACTCGAATCGTAACGGATGCCCAATTCACCTAATACCTCAAAAGCCCACAGCGAGTCGCGAGTGATCGAGAAGAACGGCGCGCGGTGCCCCAATAT
>DATNBZ010000119.1:0-33692 GCA_035607285.1 Blastocatellia bacterium
TACCGAATAGCTATTGACTGAAGTTATGCAGACTCTGTGATCTAATCCAATGATGGAAACTGATGTTGTCTGAAAGAGTCTCCACCGGTGATAATGGGCGAACCGCAAGTTCTAGACTTTTGAAGGAGTTTGCTCGCGTGATTCGCGCAGACATTAAACCTGAACTCCTGACGTGGGCTCGTGAGCGCGCGGGCCTGGAGACCGCTGCTCTGACGCACCGCTTTCCCAAGCTCGAAGCGTGGCAGAAGGGCACTGTCACGCCGACGCTCAAACAGGTGGAAGACTTCGCCAAGGCTACGCATACACCCGTTGGCTTTCTATTTCTCAAAGAGCCGCCGGTTGAAGAGATTCCCATACCTGATTTCCGTACTATCCGAAACAAAGCCATTTCGCGCCCCAGCCCGGACCTCCTCGACATGATTTACGTGTGCCAGCAACGCCAGGAATGGTATCGCGACTTCGCCCGATCCGAGCGAGCCTCCGCGCTCTCGTTCGTAGGGTCTGCAAGCTTGAATAACAGTGTCGAGACCACTGCCGAAATCATGCGTCACGCCCTGGGGTTCGATATCGAAGAGCGCCGCCGAATCCCAACCTGGAGCGACGCTCTGAGAATATTCATCGCGCAAGCCGATGAAGCTGGAATCATGGTTATGTGCAGCGGCGTGGTGCTTAACAACAATACCCGGCGTCTCGATCCTGAAGAGTTTCGCGGCTTCGCGCTTTCTGACAGTCATGCGCCGCTCGTGTTCATCAATGGAGCCGACACGAAGGCCGCTCAGATGTTCACGCTCGCGCATGAGCTTGCGCATATATGGCTCGGTCAATCGGCGGTGTCGGATGCTCAAGCTTCGTTGGTTCCAGAACATCAAGTCGAACGCTGGTGCAACAATGTTGCCGCGGAGCTTCTCGTTCCGCTCGCGGTTCTGAAGCAGGAGTATGACCGCGGTTTGGATTTGAGGGTATCACTTGCCCGCCTGGCAAGGCGGTTCAAAGTTAGCACGCTGGTGATCTTGCGACGAATTCATGACGCGGGCGGGCTCACGCGTGAAGAGTTCTGGCGCGAGTATGACAAGGAATTGAAACGCATACTCGCGATTTCAAAAAAGAGCGGCGGCAACTTTTACCTGACTCAGGCAGCCCGCGTTAGCAAGCGCTTCGCGCGGGCGCTTGTGGTAAGCACTCTCGAGGGCCAGACGTTGCACCGAGATGCGTTTCGCATGCTCGGCTTCGCAAAACTCGAGACCTTTAGGAAGTTGGGGCGAAGTTTGGGGGTGATTGGGTAAATGGCTTATTTGCTCGACGCCAATGTGTTTATACAAGCAAAAAACCTTCACTATGGAATGGATTTTTGCCCAGCGTTCTGGGACTGGCTGATTCAGGGGAATGCGGCAAAGCGAGTGTTCAGCATCGAGAAAGTAGGCGACGAAATTCAGGCCGTAGCCGATGAGCTCGCGGCCTGGGCCACAGATCGCGGCGATGACTTCTTTCTAAAACCTGATACGACGCTGCTGCCGGCATTGAGTACGGTTAGCGCCTGGGCCACTAGCCAAAGCTATGAGCCGGCTGCGGTCAACACATTTCTTCTTGTAGCGGATTACTACCTGGTTGCTCACGCGCTCGCACACGGACACACGGTTGTGACCCACGAGATAGCTTCGACCTCGACGAAGAAGATCAAGATTCCTGATGCTTGCATCGGGCTCGGGATGAAATGCATGACTCCTTACCAGATGCTCAGGACCGAGCGCGCACGCTTTGTGCTCGGATCGACTCCAAAGTAGGACACTCAATGTGTGACGTCGTAGTCCGGGACCCAATCCTTTAATGCTGCTTGTGTGTCACGGTCCTCGGGGACGGGTAGCAATTGTTTCTCCCAAGCCGCGCCTTCCGATACCGCTGACAACGCGCTCGCAAGCAAGCGTATTGCTTCGCGCATCAGCTTTTGATGATCCGCGGTGTACTCATCCAGCGTTGATGAATAAATAGAGACCGCGCCGTACATGATCATGTCTTTGGTCATGTCTTTGGTCAAATCTTTAGTCGAATCTTTGGCCGAGCCCCTGATGATCGGAAATGCCGCCAGCGTTTTGTAATCTGCGTTCTGCTCGACCACAGACGGTGGAAGATCCAGTCTGGGATCGGTATTACAGAACGGTTTTCTATTGGCGAGTACCCACCCGGTCACGCCTTCGCCGGCGCCGATCACTCGCCCCTTGAGGAACATCCAATGCGAGCCCGTCGCATGCGCGACTACGTTCTGACCTGACTTGGAGTCCACCAGCGTGATCGCGCACATCGAATGCGGGACAACCAATTGTACTTTCTCAGCGAACGCGGCGAGGACTGCATCCTGGCTGCGCGCGCCGATTACCGCCTGTGCGAGATCGCACATCGCGGCCATGTCGTCATCGGTTACACTTGCGCCCTTTGACTTGTCGGCCTGTTCATCTTCAGCGAGCCCCGCGGCGGGCGCGACCTTTTTGGCGGCCTCCGATAGCTGTTCGGATGCCTCGATCCCGAAGCTCGGCAGCGGCGTTCCCCGGTGCGCGCTTATCTCAGTTTCGAACTCGGACAGGTGCGCGATGAAGGTGCCCACGACGGTTGGATCGTATTGAGTTCCGCTGCCTCGGAGGACCAGGTCGATTGCTTCCTGGCGAGTCATTCCTTTTCGGTATTGGCGGTCCTCGCGGACTGCGTCAAAGCAATCCACTACGGTCAGGATTCGCGCGGTCAGGGGAATGTTCTCACCGCTCAAGCCGTCGGGATAGCCCGCGCCGTCCCAACGTTCGTGATGATGCCGAACCACCGGAACGATCGGGTATGGAAACTCAACTCGGCTCAGGATCCGCGCTCCGGCGATCGTATGGATCTTCATCTTCTCGAATTCCGCCGCAGTAAGCTTGCCCGGCTTGTTGATAATGTAGTCGGGCACAGCGATCTTCCCGATATCGTGAAGGAGCGCGCCGGCCCTGAGCGCTTCGACTTCAGCGGGTGAGCACCCAAGGATTCGCGCGACGCCCGCGGCGTAAATCTGAACGCGCAGCACGTGCTCGTGAGTAACTTCGTCTTTGGCGTTGATCGCCACGGCCAGCGCTTCTATGGTTTCGCGGTGAGCCTTCTCCATCACCTCGATGCGTTTCTGTATGCCGTCCCTATACTGGCGCTGCCCAAAGTAGATCGCGAGAAAGATCGGCCCGCCGATGACCGCGAGGATCTTCAGGTCATGCTGAAGCGCGTAATACATCAATGTTGCGGCCGCGCTATTGGGAAGGAACATCGGCGTCGCCGAAAAGAACCCCGTGAAGACTTCGAGCGTCTTGTCGTCCTGCCGCAATGCGAAGAGCGTCGAGAAGAGCCCCAGGTTCACCGTTATCTGAACGATGCCTCCGACGAGCATGGCTACGGCGACCGAGAGCAAATCCTGATCGAACCCGGCGCCGGCGTCAGCGCGAAAACCACCCTGCAAAACCAGGCGAATACTGAGCGACGCGACGAAGGCGCCAATCGACATCATGCTGGATGAAAACAAATTGCTGGACAGGCGCCGCACTGTTCGTCGCGACGACGTGAATCCTTCGATGCCTGCCAAAAACACCGCCGCGGATGTTCCGTACGAGCAGGCCACCAGCAGAATGAACGCGTCGGCTAGCGTAAATACGACGCGGTCTTTAGTGAACTTCAATCCGAGCGGCAGACGAAAATGTTGGGCGAACGTTCCGACAACGATAATAACCGGGACGAGAGCAAGTACGATGAGCCGTTCGCGCCAGACGAAACCTTCTGCGATCGCCAGTGCGGCAATCACCCATGCGGTGACGCCGACGGCGCTCACGGCCGTCTGATATGCCCGCGATTTCCGATTTGTAATTGCCTGACCCATTGCGTAACGCTCACACTCTCGCTAGTTCTTCAAATGCAGGAAAATCGTGTCGTACAAGCCGCACTCGGCGTAACCGGCCTTACGATAGAATTTCAGAGCTCCCCGGTTCTGCTCGTTGACGAATAGACACAGCGACCTGGTGTCGTTCAGGAGATGGCTGCTCAATTGAGAAAGGCAACGCAACCCGTAGCCTCTGCCGCGCTCTGAAGGGTTGACGTAGATGCCTTCCAGGTAACAGACGTCTGGTGCTTCAGACATAACCGTCGCATTGAAGATCAAGCGGCCGTTTTCAGTCCACAGCCAGACGCGGCCCTGATCGATGCGCCGCAGCCAGCGCTCGTGAAAGCCCTGCGGATCGGCCTCCATCGGATTGACCCCGCTCTCCTCGAGCACCATCTGGGCGTTGACCGGAAGGACCCTTGGAAGATCATTGGGCGTGGCCTGCCGAAGACCTCTGACGGCCTCAAACGGTTCGATTGGCAGTTGTCGCTCCAATAACAGCTCTCGACCTACGCGGCGCGGAGTTCGGCCGGTTTCTGCGAAGTACCGCCAAAAGGTTTCGACGGTGTCTTGCTCGCCAAGGATCATGTGCGCCGAAGGGCAGTCCTGGGTAAGCCTTGCGAAGGCGGCGAGCGCCTCCTCGCTACAGGTTTCGACGAGGGTGAAGTGGCCGATCAATGCAACGCCCTCGAGTCTACCTTGTGAATCACGGCAACCGTAGAAGGTGCCCCGGTTGAGATGGCTGACGATTCCGTTGTCGCGTATGAACCCAGCCATGAAGACAGTATGGGTTGGCCGCGCAGCCAGGAAGCGAAGCACTTCGCTCTCGTGCTTCTTTTCGAGCGCCTCGATCTTCGCCGGAAAGGTTGCGGGCGCCTCAACGCCAACTCGAGTCATTGCCTTCTCAACCGCTGATAAGACCATGATGTTATGCACCAGGATTCTGTTTGTGCTTCTCAATTCAGGACTCCAGCAGGCTTGGAAGAAGAGACCTTCAACGTCTGCCTGTTTTCAACTTGACCTTCTTCGCTATGGTGACGGGGGCATGCCCGGCCCGGAGTCACCGTTAATCTGCGCTGTATTCGACTGAGAAATCGCATCTCCCAGTAATACGCCGTCGCCAAGTAAAACGCCGTCAGCCAGCAACACGCCGTCGCCGAGAAAAACTCCATCGCCCAGCAACACGCCGTCGCCGAGTAACACGCCGCACGAAACGAAAGGTGTGCCGTCGCCCAGGAGCGCTCCGTTGCTGACAACGATGTTATCGCCGAGCAATACTCCGCTCGACAACATCGTGGTGTCACCCACCAGTACTCCGTTGCTCAATAGAACACCGTCGCTCAACAACACTCCCGTTCCGTAGACCTTCTGATAGGACGTGATTAGGCCGGTCCCGGTTATGTAGGTGTAGCCGGCGATGATGCCCTGACCCCAGAGGAATGTCTGCCCGGCTATGGTCGATTGAGGAGTCGGTGGAACGTTGATGAGCAGCGGCGAGCCGAGCGGCGTACCGTTGGTCAACACCGGTTGCACAAGTTTCGCCAGTCGAACCGCGCCTTCGATGTTGACCTCGCCTGCGCCCTGCTCGAACATGTTCGCGCCGGCAATCGGCTGAGCCGTGTACATCAGGATCGCTTTCACCAGATTCGGCGTCAGTGAAGGATTGGCCTGCAGTAACAGGGCAGCCGCTCCCGCGACGATGGGCGTGGCCATTGATGTGCCGCTCAGCATCATCATGTCCTTGTGGTCGCTGTTGATGTACGGATTGTCGAGTTGAGGATTGGCGGTAACGATGTAGTTATTGTTGGCCTCGGCAGAGAAGAGCTTATTACCGGGCGCGACCAGGTCGGGCTTGACCAGGTTGTCGTAGTGCTTAATTCCTTGCGCGTCTGTTCTGTAGCTGCGCGTCGGACCGCGCGAGCTGTAGCTAGCCATCGCATCATCGATGCGCGCGTCGGTGCCCTGGGTGTTCGTGGCGCCCACGGTGATCGCAGACGGTTCGTTACCGGGCGAGTGTATCAAACCGTAGACTTTGTTGCCGCTGCTGTCCGTTCCATTGTTGCCCGCGGCAGCCACACAAACGATGCCGGCGTCGACCAGGCGACGCACGGCGCGGCACAAAGGATCGTTGACGTAGGAGTCGATAGCCAGGGCGCCCAGGCTCATATTGACCACACGGATGTTGTATCTCGCGCGATTGGCCATCACCCAATCGAGCGCGCTCATCACGGCAGAAGTCGTTCCCCTGCCCTGCGAGTCCAACACACGGAGGTTGGCGATTTTAGCGCCCGGTGCGATGCCGGCATATGCGCCGTTCGATAGGTCGCGATCACCCGCGGCAAGTCCCGCAACGTGCGTTCCGTGCCCGTATTGGTCGTTTGTCGCTTGTGTACCGGTCGCGCCGGTGAAGTCCACATTGGCGACGATTCGATCACGAAGCGCGTCGTGGTCCCTGTAGAGGCCAGAGTCCAGCACGGCGATGGCGATGCCCCTTCCGTCTATCCCACTGTTTCCGGAAGCGGCGCGCATCGCCGCGGCGCCGCTTGTCGTCTCGACGTGGCCATGCATCTCGACGTTCCGGTCCAGTGAGATGTAGCTCACTTCCTTGAAGGTCGCCAACGCGTTGATTTTGCTTAGCGGCAACTCCACGAGCTTCGCGTTGAAATTCGAGAACTGGCCTATCTCAACGACGTTTGCCGCGCCCAGGAAGCCGCTAAGCCCGTTGCCTGGCTGCTGCTTGAGTTGAACGATTGCCTTGACGATCTGGTCTTTCGCGGGTCCGCCAACATTTCCACCACCGGGGCCGCCAACCGCTCCGCCCTTCGCATCCATCGTTCGGACGTCGCCGCTCGAGGATTGACGATCAAGCTGCTCGCGCAGATCAGGCGAAACTCTCGCCATGATCGGCGATAGGAATTGGGAGATGTCGATTGAGTCGTCTTCCAGCTCGAGTCGCTGGGCTTGCGCCGATCTGTGTCCGTTCTGTGCGTGCACATTGCCGAACCGAATTGTTGGCACGCAGAGGCACGAAAGAATAAGTCCAAGTGAAATGAACGTGGCGATCGACGGGCATTTCTTCAGCGTGTTCATATTGATCTTTTCTTTTCGAGTCTTCTAGTCGTGTAGTCTCCTAACAAAACATCTCGTTTTGATGAGAGCCATCGCGAAGACATTGGCAATGAGTGTGCCGAGGCCGGCATCGCTCGTAAGTGCAATAAACGCGAGTGTTACGCTTGCTTCGAGAGCTGCGGAAGGGGCATCGAAAAGACCGAAACAGTCAACTGCGGAGGTGCTTGCGCGTCAATCTGACCGACCGTTTTTATTGATTTCAGCCGAGCGCTTGTAGACTTCGTTCGCAGGTTTGGAGATGTTCCGATACAACTGAAATCGGCCGGGCAATGTCGGGACTGCTACTGAAAAGGAGAATCGGGCCAGGTAACGATCTGGCCCGATTATTGGTAATCGACTGCATCCTGCCATTTCCTGAACAGCTTCCTGACCTGCGCTAGGTAAGCTGGCGCAAGGTTTGTCTGAAGCCGGTCATCTGTACGAACTGGAAGAACGGCGTGCCGGGTGGCAATCGCGTTGCGTCAAGGAACGTTGAGTCAAATACCCAATTGCGAGTCGGCGGTGAATACGTATTGTTACCGTCCTTGTGAGCACCATTGTGCTGGCGGCTGTTAAACAGGTCTATGAGTGAGCCGCAGTAATTCAAGCGGGCTCCCCAATTCTCGAGGAAGCGCGGGAAATTGTGCACTCCACCGCAGAGGTCAGCATCGCCGCTGCCGCCGTTCGGAACACCCGCCACCTTAAGGCTGCTCATAGTGTCACCCATTAGAAGGGCCGTCCTCACAGTTGTCTCGGTTCCAACGCGCGTGCCCAGGTTAAATGGGCTTCGAAAACTCTGCCCGTCCAGCCAGTGCTCGGACAATATCGTGATGGCGTCAGCCACGACTGAAGCCGGCACTTCAGCTCCAGTGTATTGGTTATACGGAGTCGGCGTGCCGACAGCTGACACGCCGGTAGCATTGTAGTTGCCGAGAATGTAGATACCATTTTCAGATGCGATCGAATAGCCCTTGTTGACGGTGCCTATGAGAGTGTCGCCATTGATCAGCCGAACGCCACGGCGGAAATACTTGTGGTCGGTTACAGCGGCGACATCACTCGCTGTGCTCACCGTGTACCGCTCCGCTTCCCAGCCGTAGTCGGTGTTCAGCGCACCGTCGTGATTGACGTCCTCGCCGGCCTGCAGAGTTCCATTCGGCGTCCCGTCACTGTTGATGTATATGTCCTCCATGTCATATTCGCCGTCATCGTCATGGTCGCCGCGGCGATCCGAGACATAGACAATGTATCCGGATCCGCTGTTGTTGGGCACGTCGTCACTCGAAAGCCTGCCGCCGGGTAAGGCTGCGTTAGCTGGAAACTGGGCGTTCCAGTCACCGCGCAGGAACTTGCCCAGATTGGTCATATCGATGTCAATCAGGCTGATCACACCATTGACCGGGACCTTGCCTCCCGTTCCATCGGTGTACAGAGACATCCAGCTCGGAGTTCCGATCGCCGCGAGGTCTTCGTTGAAGAGTCCCTCGCGCGTGTTGAATATCTCAATAGGAAAGGGCACCACTCTGTAAGTCGTACCACCGACGACTACGGTCTGTTCAAAAGCCGTCCCAGCCGTAAGGTTAGTAGCGTTGTGCGCGGTCCCTTCGGCGGCCGCCTGGGCCAGGTTTTGCGCCTTCCATTTCGCCGGACTTGTCGAGGTGTCGCTTCTGCTCGTTGCCACGTAGCTGAAGGGCGTGCCGCTGCTGTTATAGCTGTAAACATTGAGCGCGGAGGGCACACCCGAACGCGGGTCGGTCTGCGTTGTGTAGACGGGCGTAGTAGTAATAGTTGTGTTTACCTCTGCCGCCGCAACTCTTAGAGGTGGTCCCAGCACTTCGTAGCGCTGCAATTTGAGGACGGCCCGATCATCGCCGATGTTGAGCCCACTGGGATCCTTTTGAGTCATGCCCAGGCTGAGGAAGTCCGCGGTAATGTCCTGGGCTGTTATTGCCAGGGTAGCCGCGTCTACGGTGACCAGTTCGACCTTGATCCACGTTTGACGATTTGCGGGCAGACCGTTGTTAGTGTAACTCGTACCGGTGAACAGGCGATGGCCGTTGAAGCGCTTGGCTTGATATCCGTCGACCATCACGGGCGGTTTATAGCCACGACTGCCGTCGCCAGGAGTCACGGTGCTTCCGCTGTCACCGCCGAGCCCGTTCTCAGCGCCGTCCAGGCGCCTTCCGCCGGTACCGCCCGGCAGCTCTGTCTGACTATCGCTGAGACTGACCCTAATGCCCGGCTTGTTGCAGTAGCGCGAAGCTCGCAGGATGTCATCATCAACGGGTCGGGCCAAGGCGGTGACTTCGAAGTCGTCGCTGTTTTTTCCACGCTTGACCAATTGGATCGGATCGCTGTTGCTGCTTATTTGAATCGGAAGCTTTAGTGGCCGCACCCCGGAGAGCAGGTTGCCGCTGAAGGGCTTTGAGTCGGTTGAGGCCCAGCTTGAATTAACCGATCCATCAGGCATATCGGCGATGTTATGCGCGGTGTCCGGTCCGCCAATGACGCTCCCCTTTACGACCTCCTGAAAGGTCCCGCTGGCGTCCGCCACCCACACCTTGCCTGGCCATGTAGGCGAACTGGGCAGGCCGTTGCGCGCGGTGTCGCGGACGATTTGACCAGCCGCGGTCACGCGCGAGCGAAAATACAGATTGTCGCCGCTCATCATGAAAATGTTAGCGTTCGAGTGGACGCGGCCGCCGAAGTCAAATATCGGGCCCGGGTGAAATTCCATGTCGTCGTTGTAGAAAATCCCGAACTGGAAGATGGGGATTTGATGATTGTAGAAGGTGCGCGTGAGTTGGACTTGAGCGCCACTTGGATACGTTGCTGTCGCGTCGAGCTTGTAAGGCGTTCGCATCGAGATGAGCCCCGCGTAATCGCCCGAGTCGATAGGCTTCGTATCCTGCGTACCGCTTTGCGATATGTCTTGAATGAAATTGAACCCGTCGATATTGGGTGTGGTGCTCTCTATCTTTGCTATGTCGGCCGAACTCGGAATAAGTTCAGAGTCGAAGACCTTGTTGAAGTTCCTCGACATCAACTCGAGACTCGCCTGAGCGGCGTAAAACGCCTTGGTGTTTGCGTAGTCGTTGCCCATCATGACTGATTCGGTTGTTACTTTATGCAGCGTCGCTGCCGTGAACAACGATAGCAACGCGAGAATCAGCACCGCAGTAAGCGAAGCAGTTCCGCGTTCGCCGCGCTCAGGAAAGTTCGGTCTCTCAGTTGTCATCTCATCCCCTTCTGCTGTTTGAGCGTTCCTGCTTCGCCTCTAGCCTGTGAACAGCAAATCCAGACCGAGAGGCTCCTTCCAACATCAGAGCTTTTCGTATACGAGATTGCGCGTGCTGAAGCTGGAGGTAAGTGACGATCTGTAAGGTTGATTCGTCTTTGGATCGACATCCGGGCTGCGAACGGTAACGGTGGCGCGAATCTGGCGAACATCGGCCATCTGTGACGATGTTGGAAGATCCACGACGGTGCCATTAGCCAGCACGTATTGTATCTGCAAGTTCTCAACGCCGAATGCGAGTGGTTGATCGACCCAGTTGATTAGCGTATTGGTGCCGGCGTTGTAGCTCCCGAACACTCGCCGCTCGAGTGTGCCGGTGCCCGTGCCGTTGCCGTCCTCGTCTGACACGTAGTAAGTAACCCACGTCAGCTTTAGCAGACTCGCCGGGGTTACAAGTGTGTCGATGGCGCTTTTCGCACCCGGGGAATTGATTCCCAGCGGGTCGGTCGACGCGAAATTCAGCGTGTTTGTGCCTGTCTTGCTTGTCACCATTCCAATCGCCGAAGCGTTGTTTGCGGTGATCAGGTAAATGTCCCCCAGGGAGCAGGAACTGTTGTTAAAGCCAGCCTGAACGGTCAGTACGCTGTTTGTTCCACTGGAATCGCTTATCGCACTAATTGGCAGCGAGGCGCCGGCGTTGAACGCATCGTCTACATAAAGGAAGGTCACCTGGTCGGTCATCGTGCCGTTCACCGAATTAAGATTGTTCGCTACGTACACCGGCGTCAGAAAATCGAGCGTGGTATCGGAGTCCGCTGTGCCGCCGACTAAGGTGAGCTTGTTGGGAGGAAGCAAGGCGCCGAGGTTGGGATAACCGACCCCCGCATTGATGGAGTCGCGCCCGATCGCGTTGAGCGCCACGCGAACGCCCTGAAGCACTTCTGTCCGCTGGCTTGTGTTTATCTTTCCGCCGCGCGCAACGTGCAGCAGACCGTATATGGAGCCCATGACTATCGAAAAGATTGCTATGGATATGACCATCTCGATCATTGTAAATCCCGACTGCGGGCTCCGGAGGTGATCCGGGTGATTCGAATTCTGTGGGTAGATAATCATTTGGTGTCTCAATCCTTGGTTCGATAGTTGGCGACGTAACTGGTCATTGTTTCGCGGTACACGCTCTTACCAAGCTTGTAAGAGACAGTCACATCAATCTGGCGCAGGCTGATTGCCGCCGCTGGCCGGTCGGGATCGGGAATATCCGTTATTATGATCCGCCGAGTGAACCCGTCGACCGCCGGTGAATCATCACTGGTCCCGACCGTACCGTCTGGACCGGCCGCATCATCAGCGGTGCCGACGACCCCGTCCGGCCCGGCGGTTGAATAGAACTTGCGATCGCCGGTAAGGAAGACGGCGCCCGGGATGTTCGGGTCGCCTACGTTACCGATTGCATCGAAGCCCAGCGACTCGAGGTCGCGCGCGGAAAAGATTGATTCGATCGTTGACTGCGCGTATTGCTTTGCGGCGAGTTGCTGCTGGCCGGTGGTGGTCATAACGATGCCGGAGGTTATTGCCGACAGCATCGCTATTACTCCGACCAACAGAATAGTGACCGCGATCATCACGTCCACGTATGAAAAGCCAGCTTCGTTGCGCGTTTCGTCCATCAGTTTGCTCCCGCGTCAAAGCTTGATCCTGTGTATCGCCAGAATCGTATCGACCCGCTTGGTCCGAACAGCGTGACGGCTCTTATCAAGTTAGTTTCGTTGGTCTTCATACTCACCGGCGAAACGAATATCGTTGCGCTGAGCGTGTTGCCGGAGGCGTCGACGACCGAGCCGTCGCTGCGGAAACGCGCTATCCACAGATTGCTTGAGTAAGCCGCAACCGGATAATTGTAGGGAGAGGCGGGTGGATTGAGCGCACTCCCACCCACAGTCGGCTGGCTCACACTTATCTCAGGGTTGAGCTGCGCCCGCCGAACTTCTACTTCATCGCCGACAGGCAATTTGTTTTCATCGATAATCTTGATGAGCATGGTCGATTTATCGATTTGAACCTTCATTGTCTGCCGCTGAGAAATCGCACGCTGGTAGGCGTCGCGAAGAAAGTTCGTGATCTGACCGCCGGCGTCATCGGGGCCGTACGCGCGTCGCTGCGGAACCATCTTGAAAACTGCCGCGGCCGTCAGGATGATGACAATCGCAAATATCACAAGCAGCTCGATTACAGAGAACCCATCAGCCGCTCGATCCGCTGACCGTCGGTTCGCCGATTTGCGCTGCAGACTCTCGCTCTTCATTACTAAATCCTTGTCGCGGGGCTCAACCTTTGTGCTTTTCTGCCTCTTGCGTTCCGTCCGTCTCTCTTCGATCTCTTCAAAGAGAGTCGCGTAAGGGCTTGTGCAAGGGCGATGCCACCGATGCAACGTAGCGAAACGTCAGCAACAGCAGTGTTTCATAACATGTGTCTGAGCTGCGTGCCCCAATCTTCGTTCAAATTGACCGACGGATCGCTGATATGTGACCGGGCCGGGTTGACCGTAAGGCAGAGAATTGATGGGTCGCGCGGCGGAGAGGTTGGCCTAACCCAATTGGGTAGAGCGCCGAAAATGAGCTGCCGGTTCTGGCGCGTTCCAATAGACCACGGATGACGCGGCTTTGACGGATTTGCACCGGTACCACGACTTCACTAGCGAAAGGTCCGTGACAAGCAACTAGTTGTTGTCCCTGAACCAGGACTTCGCGGTAGATGCCGCTTGATCGATAGACGATATGGCAAGCACACCCGCAACCGGCGGAGGCCCAAGCGCGTACGTGGTTCCTGGGAAGAATGGCGGCCTGAATCCGCCGCCGGAGAATCGCACATCAAAATAAGTGTCGCCGTTGTAATAATCCACGAGACTATTGTTTTTCTCGACGTCGCTTCCGACCAGTCTGATCCGCGCGCTAGAGGATGGCGACTGATGTCCGCTGCCAAACCAGGTTGTGACACCACCCTCTTTCCCGGTGTAGGGAGCTTCGCTGTCGTTGGATGTGTCGGAGTCGAAGACGGCATTGGCGGCGTCGATCTCGATGCTGAGATCGGGATTGGCAACGTAGCTGGTCTTGGCGTCGAGGTAGATGTTTCCGTCATTGGTGAACAGGCCCAGCACGTTCTTGACGCCGGCAATATTCGAAACCGGAGTGCCGTCTGAGTTGACCACCGGGTCCGCGTATTTAAGATCACCGGTTACCTTGATGCTCCGCTTGGCCGTAACGGTCAGCGCCGTCCGCGATGCGAGCGCCGGGTTGGAGGTCGAGCTCTCCTTCCCTCCGCGCAAGCTTGTGATGCCGCCGTTGACGAATAGAGAGACTGCGGGCCGCGGATTTGCCGGATCGGACGTGTCTGTCGGAACGCCGCTGTATGTGTATGAGCTCGAGCCCGATGAAATCGTTGTTGTGTTGTTTGTGAAGCTGGTTCGAATCGTGGTGCTCGTGCTGCCCTGGGTTATCACGTAGACCTGGTCGCCGTTGGTGTCGCCATACAGCTTGATGTCGTCCGCTGTGCCCTGCACATAGATTCCCGCGCCGCTGATCGACGAACCGTCAGAGGACGAAATGTAAACACCGTTGGCGAGAGCAGTGCCCGACCTGGCCGGTGCGGTATTCTGGGCGGTTCGCAGATTGGCAACCAGAGCGTCCGCGGTTACGTGTCCGCTGCCGTCAAGCACCGGTAGAGCATTGCCTTGCCCGTCCCTTGGTATCACCGCCGGCGGATCGACAGGCGTGCCATCTGACTTCACATCTGTAATGCCGGTTCCGTTTATCACGGCATACTCTTGCGAGAAGGCGTTGGTCGGCAACGGCACTCGCGCAACTTGCTTATAGCCTTCCGCGCTAAGGTGGATGCTGCCCGCATAGTCGCTCGTCGGGATCGGAACAAAGTTGTTGTAGTAGGTTCGGATGTTCGCGTCGACTTGTGAAATGACATTGCGAAACGTGTATTGCCAGCCGGTGTAAAACCCGAAGTGAGTGTTGGTGTGCACCGGTCCGGAGAACGTTCCGGGAACCAGAACGTATTCAGGATGAGCCGGATCATCACCAACATCGAAGAACGCGCCGAAACCGGAGAAGCTGAAATTGCGATAGCTGCCGGCGGGTGGACCATAGCTTAGATTGATGTTCGTCGACAGGCGCCCGGTTTCGTTGACGGTCGCGCTGCCTCCTGCCGTAGTCCGGCCAGTGACTCGAATCGCATAGTGCAACAAGACCACCTGGGTTGCCTGATTTGGCGTTTGCGTTACCAGCGTAATACTCCCCGTCAAAGGACTGAATCCTACGGAAAAGTTGCTGCCGTTGAGCTGATCGAATTCCTGATCGCGCGCGCTGTTTCTGACCAGTTGATCGGCGCGTGCTTTTACGTTTTGGTAAAAGGCTGGCTGGTCGCTCCAATTGGAGCTTGCTACGGGGTTCGGAATAACTTGCACGTCCGGGAACTGGCCGGCCGCCGATGGAGGGTTGTTGCGGTAAAAGGGAGACGTGCCGTTCCGTATTTTCTCGATCTCTTCTGAGAGCGCTTGCTCGATCGCGCGCCTGGCGATGCCCACGCCGGCGTCGGCGACGAAGAATGACTGCTCTCCGACTCGCTGAGCCTTGGTCGTAACGGTGTCAGTCGTCGCTGAGAGGACTACCGCCATTCCGAGCACCAGCAGCATGCTGGTCGCCAGCAACGATGTGATCAGCGCCATTCCGCGCTCCCCGTTTTTGTCTCTGCGTGAGTTGTCTTTCATTGAAGCACCCGCTAGAAGGCCCACGTGCCTTTCGTGTTAGCACTGAGATTGTTATTACGAAGGAGATTGAGATTACGCGGCGCAACCTCAAACGTCTGGACGGCCTGTCGATAGCCCTTGTTGCCCGGGGGAAGGTCCGGCGTTTCGGCTGAAATTGTTATTGTCGCCGACCGAATCGTAGTGCGGTCGCCCGGAGCGCTGGTGACGTTGTTGATGGGGTTGGCGGCGGTTCCGGATACCGTCCGGTACTGAACCTGAAGGTTGGTTATTCCTCGCGCAATCCCGTACCAGTTGTTCAGGTCCTCGGTGCGCTCGAGCTCTTTCGTTGCCTGATTCACCCGGTAGGCTACGAGTCCGCCCAGAACTGATACCTGGGCGTTACCGTAGTTGGGCTCACCCGCATCCACCGGCGTGCTGAACAACTGATCTATTCTGGTTCCATAGATGCCCGCTCGATTCATCGCGTTCGAAGTGTCGTGACTGAGCTGGGCCTTGCCGCCGGCGTATTGACCGTTGCTTGTAAGCGCGAACACAACGGCCTTGGTGTCGTCGTAGCAAATGTAATATTTGTTAGTTGTGGAATAGGCTTCGTACAGATTCTTAGTCTGCCCGGCGTGCTGGTCGAGATAAGTAAAATGGGAGGTCGAACCACTGCCCGTCACCGTCACTTCCGATGGTAAGGGGAAGGTGAACGTTGCGCTTGCGCTTGCCTGCGAGTCGATGTAAGCGTTGGGCGCATAGGGGTCGCCATTGACCATCAGCACCTGATCGGGAGCTCCGCTCGCGCCGTCATTGTAGAACAACCCTGCGAAGCTGCTGTTAGGCCTCGGCAAACCCATTCCGGCAGATTGAATATCACGGGTCATGTAGTCGACCGCGGTGCGGACGTTCTCGTTCAGGTCCGTGACGCTGGCCTCGGTTACATAGACTTGCTGGTTCCTGTTCATCAAAGCGGACACCGCTCCGACCAGGCCCACCGTTAACATCGCCGCGACCGTTAGTTCGAGAAGTGTGAAACCGCTCTCGCTGTTCGTCTTCATTCCTGGCTCCTGCGAAGGCACGACAAACTTTAGTTTGTCGTTTTGATTGCTGAAGAAAGCCGGCGACAAGCTGAAGATTGTCGGACCCGTTCCTCAGAAAGAACGCACCGTGGTCAGCGTGGTCTCTTCGTTCATAGCTCCCGCGCGAGCCGCTTGCAGAGCTACTACGCGAACCGCAATCACGATGGCCCGGTCAAACCCGCCAGGATCATTCTCGACCTTCCAGTACCGCCGGTACGAGGGCGCCGACGCGATTCCACCCGGTGAGCAATCCGTCGACGGTACTCCCGCATCGTTTACGCACAACGAATCGTAGTAATTGGTCACCTTCCCGGCTTCCGTAAGATTACCTACCTCGGTCTGTCCCCCGGGTATCAACAGGCGGGCGTCGTTCTTCTCGATTGCCATCAGCTCTTCGAGCTTTTGCTGAGCCAGCGCGGTAGTCGTCGTGTGTTGCTTAACCATCCGGTTCTGGCTCATCGCGAGAGTAAACATGCCGGCGAGAAACACCAGACCGACCATCGTTATGACGGAAGCTATGGCAACCTCGATAAGGCTGAATCCCTGCTCGTCTCTCATTGTTACTCCTGTGCTCAACGGCGAAAGTCTATCCACTGATCACCCTCCCATCGGAAACTGGTGGTGGCGCTTACGCTGTTCATTGTGACTGCCCGGTAGGTGGCGCCGTTCGTCAGATAAACGGCGTTGATGGCGCCCGCGTTGACTATCGGGAATCCGCGCGAATTGAAGTCCTGCTGGAAAACTGTGGTCGACCCGTCCTGTCCGGGAAAAGACACCGGCCGATTAGTCGGCGCACCCGAAACCGGAGCATTCACCCCGGCCGGAGTCGCGAAGGTTACGCCAAACGGCAACGGCATGTAATCGGTACGAACAACGTTGCCATTGATGTCGTAGACGATCAGCCCCATCCGATTGTTAAAGGTGTCGACGACAAGCGACGCTTTGTGATTATCGGAGACCGCCTGCGTTTTTACCCGGTGGACGAGGTCAGCCATTTGACGCATGGCTACGTTCAGCCGGTATTCGCGCATGGCGCTGGCAATTTTGGGAGTGGCCATGGCAATGACCGCTCCAACAACCAGAACCACGACAGCAGTCTCGAGAATCGTAAACCCAGATTCCTGCCTTCTCGTCTCGGTGCTCATCGAAGACTCCAGATTCGCTTGTTGACGTTTGACCTTAGACCGGGAATCAATCACGCATGAATGCCCGGAACCTTTTCATCGAGAACTGATCGACACATTGGCAACGGTAGTGCCAGCGGCTTACGAGGCAAAAGAATTGTCGGACTCTGATTCAAAAGCTGATCACGCGGTACGAGGGAATGACGGTGTGTATAGTTCTCACTCTTCGCTTGTAACTGAGGGGCGGCCGGGTGACCTGCGACGCGGCCCGCGCGGGTAGCGAAACACCGCTCTGTTGCAAATCTGATTCGCGGTCGTTGTTGGGTTTTAGGCCTGCAGTGAAAGACGAGGCTTGGTTGGCGGATGGAAAAGCCAGCTATTCTCGATCGGCTGATTGCGCCTCCGAGATCGATTCCAGCGTAGTAATATGTCACAGATGGTGAGCGCGGCTACCCACCTTGGAGCGCAGGCCTCCTTGCCTGCTGTGTTTCGGGATACCTCGATGCAAAGACAGTGTTAAGACAAAGAAGGTTGCTGGGAAAAAAAGGAGAGGGGCGCCGGCGGTTCGACCTTACTGGGTATGAACTCGTTCCGCAGACGGTCCCTCTCTAATCGCTAAAGGAGAATCATCAGTACTACATTCGCAAAAGCGTTCGTAGTCCGGCCTGCCGGCGGAAAGTTGGGGATGTCTCAGGGCAATGCACCTCCTTGCTCTTGCCTAAGAAACCTCCGCCTTGAGGCCAGACTACGATCGGTCAGAAGACTAATCGCGCTCGGACACCTTGGGCTGTTCACTAGCACCCACGTTTTGCGGCCACTGGGCCTCGCGCTCGGCCGGCGATTCACGCGCAGTCAAACCATCGCCGATTCGCTCATCCTGTTCGCCGCTGCGGCGTCTTCGTCATTTGATCACTCGATGAGTGCGAGACGGATCGTCCGCTTGTGCCGCGGCGCGGGGCCCGCTCGAGCCGGTTCAGCTTTTCTCTTCTGACCCTGTGTCTGTAATCGTCCAGAGCTGAGCGGTACTCCGGCGACCATCTGAAAGTCATCAGGACTGCAAGGCTCGCGGTCAAATGTGCGGCGTTGATACCTTGCCGCCCGCGCCCCAGGCTGGCAACGATCGCACTCATAATCCGGCGATAGTAGTCACTATCGTCTTCATTTGCTATCTGCTTGATCAGCATCAGGTCGGACGAGTCGAGCCGGTCTATTTTCTCTTCGAAGGCGCCGCTGGTAAGATCGGCGACAATTTGGAATCGGGCCGCCACCGTGCTCATGTAGTGGATGTCCAGACTGCCAACCAACGCGCGAATCTCACTTTCGTCGATAACATACGGGTGCGGGTCCTTTCCTTTTCGCGATTCAGTACTCGTTCGTTTTCTTGCTTCTTTCAAGCTCATTCACGCTCTCCGGCGCGCGAAGGTATGCCGCCCCACACGACTACTGACACACCAACGTACGTAAAGGACGGGGAAGGCCGTTCGTCGCTAGTCGCAGCCTCCCCTGCCGTTAGGGTTCCCGATTACCAGACTCGATGACAAGTCACCGCTACCAAACCAAGTTTCACGAACTGCTTCAAACAGAGTGTAAGAGCCCACACAGTGTCAATCACGGAGCGAGAGTATCGCACGATAGTTTGAGCTGTACAATAAGAAAAGGGTAATCAATATTGCTGTTCTGTTGTCCTATCTTGCTACTTTGCTCACAAGCGCCCACCAGAAACGCTATGGAGTTGGCGAAGCCTTCCTGTATTCGGACGGCGCTTGGCCAAACAATCTTCTGAAATGGCGCACGAAGTGACTCTTGTTGTCATATCCTACTAATGCCATTATCTGTTTGACGCTCAGCCGGCTGGTTGCCAGAAGCTTAGCGGCTTTCTGCATTCGGAGACTCATAAGATATTGTCCTGGTGAAAGTCCCATCTCAGTTTTGAAGAGGTGTGACAAGCGCGAAGGAGAGATCTTCGCTGCTTCGGCCAGTTCGATTAAACGGATTCTTCGATGGAGGTTGGCATTGAAAAAGTCGAGCACTATGCGAATTCTCGGGTCCTGTCTTGGATCCTCGGTCGGGGCCTCATAGATCGCTTGCGGCTCTCGGATTTGTGTTTTTAGCGATCTAGCGCTTGCTCTTTTGCTTTCTTGTTTTATACTCATGCACGCTCTCCAGCGCACAGACGTGCTTTTGGACAGACCAATCCTGACACACGAACGTGCGTGAATGGGCAAGGTGGGCCGTCATCGCTAGATTAGGCGGCCCATCTTACGAATCTGATTCTGATTTTGATTTTCCCGTCAGTTGATTAGGAGAGCGACGGGGGCGCCCGTGGCCCGACGCAGATCAGCACCCGATCGAGGATGCTCGCTGCGTTGTTGGGAGCGGTAGTTGTTCTTGCTGGAAACTTGATTATTGATCTTTGAAAGAAGTCTTTATTGCTCGCTTGAGAACTGAAAGCGAGAGCGCTAAACGGTTTTGGCTTGCGTTGCGACTTTGCTCGTATCGCGAGCGCTGCTTTCCGGGCGTGCGCGGCATCAATCGCGCGATTGGCTTCGGTCGCTCGATGAGCTTCATGAGGGCGCGCGGCATCCGTCGCGCGGAGGGCTTCACGAGCGCGGTCCGTTTCGTGAGCTCGGTCCGTTTCGTGAGCTCGGTCGACTTCGGGAACCCGATGAATCGCAACAACCGATCGCGAAGCAGTCTTACGTTTGGCCGCGATCTCGTCGCGAGTCTCGCTCCATTCTGGATAAGCGGTCGCAAAAGGCGAAGCAATGGCTATCGCGCAAGCCGCTTCTGCTTCAGCAAATCGACTGACTTCGCCGAGCTCCACCGCGAGGCTGTTGAGATAATCGTAATACAGGACGGGATATGATTTGCCTATAACACGTATGAGCGGGAATAGTCTGTCGAGGTCTTCGAGTGCTCGCTTGTGATCACCATGGATGCCGCGAACAACAGCCGTCATCCGTTGAGACTCGGCCAAGGTCGGCAGGTCGCAGTTCGCACCGGCCTTCCCCGCGACCAGATAAAAGGGAAGCGCTGCGTCAGGTTTGCCGCTCTCGTGATGTGTTGCGCCAATAATTTGGAAAGCTCGCGCTCTATATTGGGGCGTCGATTCTTCGATGACGCTCTCAAGTAAGCGACGAGCCCCATCAAAATCGCCGCGTTGTTTTGTACACAGCGATTGGTAGTATTTCGCAATACCTTCTAGTTGATCCGAGATTGGCAAGGCAAGCATTAGTTGACTTGCTTGCTCAACCGCATCTATCTGCCTGGCAAGGAAGGCGTGGCGAGCGATCTGTGTAAGTTGTCTGCCTAGTAGTTGGAATCCTTCAATTGTATGGGTGCTGTGCGCTAACGAGGCATAGATCAACTGTTGATAGTAAACACTTCGGCTGAGCACACCCTTTGGCTCAGCGGTATTGCCGCCCAAGGAGGTTGGTATGAAGAGGATATTCGCCTGTTTGTTCGTAATAGCCGTTCTCCCCTTAGTAACTTCACCGACTCAGAACAGTTCGACTCAATTCCCGCCGTTCGCTACCGTTGCCTTTGCTGGGCACACAATTGGCGGCAGCTGGTGCAGCGACTGTGGCGCGCCTGGATGCCTCTGCGATCCCGGAGAGAATCCCGGTGGTAACCGCGCTACGCCAGTAAGTGATGATAAGTCTTCCGATCAAGGCCTCTCTCCGATTCGCGCCCATTCACACTCGGGTTCTGACTTGGGGACCGGGACGCTTCTACTGGCGCTTGCGCTCTTTTTGTGGGCTAGACTGCGAGCGTAAGGCTCTCAGAACTGCCAAGCCCACAATAGAAATAATTCAGCTCAACCGTCGGATGCTGGCGGCGCAGGTGATTTGCATCTCGCCTTCGCCGGGCGGCATTCTAATACAGTTCCACGTCGATTGCACGGCAAAATAAGCTACAGAGCAAACTGCGGTTGATCACTAGCTAGGCAAGTTCGGCGCGGGTTTGTTCACCTCGTTGCGTTCAGCTTCCGAAACCCGGACCTCGTCGGGACAACAAGTTTTCCGCAATGCGCACAATATTTTTGCTGGGTAGCGTCACTATATTGGACGGATCATCGTCTTGGAATTGGATCAAAGATATGGGACCGAGGCGCAACCTTGAAGCGACATCGGTTCTCAGGGTAGCAGTGTTGGCGACCGCTGGGGGGGGGACTCGCCGCCGTTGTGGTTGATCAGGCGGCGGATGAATTTACTTGCAGCGGTGGTCATCTGAATTGGGTCCGTCTGCGCGCGGCGTGATCTGCTACCGAAAAATCTCTTTGCAATCGCCGCCCTGAATGCGATCCTGAATACAGCGGAGCATCAAGTCTTCGAGCTCGCCCTTTGATGTAAGCGCAACCCACTCGCTGCCGGACGCGCCGTTCATCATTCCCTCGAACCTTGCATAAACGCCGACCTGGGAAGTCTTTGGCGTCGCGGGCGTAAGCTGAAAGCGCAGAACGTATCGGCCCCGGGCCCAGTCGCGAACGTCCACGCGCGGCATGTTGCAGTAGTGTTCGAGTTGACTCTTGGTCGCGATACCCTTGATGAAGATGACAGGCTTGCTGATAAGGGTGCATTCCCCTGTCGTCGAATTGCAGTCTTCCTTGTCCAGAGGAATCTCTCGAGTCTCAAGCATCTGCTTGGTTATCGAAATCACCTCATCACGAGTCGCGAAAATGATCGAGGGATTGGGCAGCGGTTTGATCGTTTTCGGTTTGCTGAACTCTATCTGGCCGACGGCAGTGATGGCCGTCAACAAGAGCGCGGGCGCTAATCTCAAAGCAACTGCAACGGCTCGGTCGGACATTGACTTGATCCTCTCATTCAACTTGGATTGAAGATATCAGCACGGCGGGGTTTATTCAAGAAAAGCCCCAGAACTAATGAACGTCCGGTCCGATGATTCTCGCGGACCAATCCATCTTTCTAAGCTTTTGGGTATGCAATTGCGCTTAACGGCGCAAGTGAATTACGCTTTAGCTTCAACAAACGGTTGTCGAGGAGGAGATGTGCTGATAGACGAGCTTCACAGAATGCCGCGATTGATATTCCTCACGCTGATTGTCGTGCCGATGATGACCCTGCCGGCTCACGCGCGGCGCAATGCATCGGGGCAACGCGCGCCCAGAGCCGTCACTCCATCGACCTCGTTCAGCTTCGGCGACGTCTACCGGGGCGAAATAATAAGTCAGATCTTTGTTGTAAAGAATGACGGCGATGCGGAACTCAAGTTGACGGACTTTTCGGGTAACTGCGGATGCGAAGTGACCAGATGGGATAAGAGTGTCCCGCCGGGCAAGGAGGGAAGAGCGACGCTGGAAGTTCAAACGGTTTCGCAAGCGGGCGAGATATCGAAGACTGCAATCTTGCACACAAACGATCCCGAGCGCCCCACGATAGTCTTTACGTTGAATGCGAACGTGCTCGGCGGCGCCCCGCTTCGTCAAGGCAGGTACATCGGGCCCATCTTCATATCCCCTGAGTCTCGCGTCGCATTGTACGCGTCTCCGGGTAAGAAAACTTCTACTGAGATTTCGATTACCGCGGACAATGCTGCTGTAAAGGTCCTGCGTGTCGAAGGTGGCACAAAACGCTTCACGTCCCGTATCGAGATCATCGAACCCGGCAGGAACTACAAGGTAATCGTCGAGTCGTTGCCGATTGAAACGCCCGATCTTTACTTCGATCAATTGCGAGTTTTTACGGACACTGAATCGCTGCCGGTTTTCACCGTCGACATCAGTCTGCGGGTATACGCCAGGCAGTAAAATTGAAACGGGCGACAAACCGCCACCTTGTCGAAGACCCTTTTCGCCAATCTAATGCTGCAAGCTCTCGACAAGCTGGCAGCTTGTCGGCCGATAGCTTCCTGCCGCGCTCTAACGCGTTCGATCGAGCCTACCAATTGCTTCAGCGACGATTGACGCGAATTAGAATGTCAGTCCCCCGCTCGATCTTTAGCTCCTTGCTGCCCTGCACTGCTATCGAACCAGCGCCGGCTGCGCCTCCAACTATCATTCCGATTGCCGCGCCCTTTCCGCCGCCAGCCAACCCGCCGATCACCGCTCCCGCGACTGCGCCGATGCCGCTTCGCTTGAGCGTCTGCTTTCCGCGGCCGCCCGATTGAACGCGTCCCTCTTCATCAACCTTGTCCGCCGAGTTTGAGTCATAGACTCGCAGCACTTCGCCGCGCAGGAGGCCGGTGCGGCCGTCCGATAGTCGTATCGAGTCGAACGCAAGGCTCATCGTGGTGCGTCCTTCAACGCGGCCGGACTTTATGATCGACCGAATATGACCGTTTACTTTCGCCTCTTCGTATTTGGATGGATTGACAACCGTGGCGGTGAACTTATCTCCGGCGCGCCCTTCCTTGCTCGAAAGAGTATCGTTCAAACGGATTCGCAACTGGGTTCCGGCTGGAACAAGCGTGACAGTCGCCGGCCGGCGACGCGCACGCCGCGTCTGGGCGTTAGCGGTTGTGTTTGGCAACGCGGCTTGAACGAGCGCCGCGATCAGCGCAATCATTGTGACCCTAACAGACGTTCGCCTCATTGTTTCCTCCTGTTCGGTAAGCGCGGCAGCCATCGAAGAATTCTGAATCGTTCCGGCACTATCTAGATCATAATACACACGCTCGGTGCAAGAAAGGGGGGCTCAGTCGATCAGCCTCGGGCGGCAGCGGTATTGACGAGTACCTGGAGTCAACTTAGAAATGGATACGTCCATCCGTACTGTGATAAGTTAATCGGTCCACTCTCGACACAGAAAACCCTATGGCGCTATCGGGCTTCGTAAATCGGATCATTTTTCTCGCCCTTACCCGGCATCGTCGGTAGCATCCCTTATAGGAAATCTTACATATAGAGGGGGACTCATTATGGAAACGATACCTGCGCACGGAGGCCGGCTCATCAATCGCGAAACGACCGGCGTCGAGCGAGAGACGCTGCTCGAACGCGCACCGGCAATGCCGCGAATCAACCTGCGCCCTCGCGAAATCTCCGACCTGGAGATGATCGCCAACGGCGCGTTCAGCCCGCTCGAGGGCTTCATGTGTGAAGACGACTACGTTGCCGTGCGGGGAAACATGCATCTCGCGTCGGGGCTGCCGTGGACGATCCCGGTGACCTTGTCGGCTTCAGACGATCTCGCCGGACGGCTGTCGGAAGGCTCCGACATCGCGCTCTACTCGATTGACGATCATCTGCTTGGAGTGCTGCACCTGCGGCAGAAGTTTCGATACGACCAGCAGCGAGAAGCCGAGCGCGTTTATTTGACGACCGATCCTTCGCACCCGGGAGTTCGCGCGCTCTTCGATCAGGGCGAGTGGCTGCTGGGCGGTCCGATAAGCATGTTGAATCGGCCGCGGAATTCTGCATTTCCGAATTATCGCCTCGACCCGAAGCAGACCCGGGAGGCGTTCAAAAAGAAGGGCTGGCGGAGAGTGGTTGCCTTTCAGACGCGTAACCCGATTCACCGCGCTCACGAGTACATCATCAAGTGCGCGCTTGAAACGGTCGATGGTCTGCTGCTTCATCCGCTGGTGGGCGAGACTAAATCCGACGACATCGCGGCAGACGTTCGCATGCGATGTTACGAAGCGATGCTCGAGCATTATTTCCCAAAGACGCGGACGCTGCTGGCGGTGAATCCAGCGGCGATGCGTTACGCCGGCCCTCGCGAGGCCGTGTTCCACGCCATCATTCGCAAGAATTATGGCTGCTCGCATTTCATCGTCGGACGGGACCACGCCGGCGTTGGAAGCTTTTACGGGACTTATGATGCGCATTACATCTTTAACGAGTTTGATGCCGAAGCACTGGCGGTGACGCCGATGTTCTTCGATCATTCATTCTATTGCCGGCGTTGTGATGCCATGGCTTCGAACAAGACTTGTCCTCACGATTCAGCGGAGCACGTGACGCTTTCGGGAACAAAGGTTCGCGAGATGTTGGCGAATGCTGAGATCCCCCCGCGCGAGTTCTCGCGCCCGGAAGTCGCCGCGATACTGATTGAGGCAATGAGGAAAGGGTGAAGAGGGTTCAGCACCCTTGCGGGCTTTGCGGATCCTGGCGTCTTTGCGCGAAAGAATCAGTTCGATAAGAAAAGATACGTTGGCACAAAGCTCGCTAAGGACCGCAAAGCCGCAAAGGTCGAAGCGGAGGCTACCTGACCGTCAGCGGCGGAAGTCCGACAGGCTTCGGATCAAAGTAAGCAGTGAATGCTTCTTTGAAGGCGGCGATTGTCGTCCTCTCATTCAGCGGTTTTATGTCGCCTTTCTTAACCGCCAACTCGAATGCCGTCCAGAAAAACACCTCGCCTTGCATCTCGGCAATCAGAAGCTCGTCAAGAGTCCTCTTCTCAATCGAGATCGCAAGCTTTGCATTGTCAACATCGCTCATACTGAGATTCCCGCCTTTAGGAGTGTTCTCGATGAACTCCGCGATACCGTTGCGGATCTTCACTATGTAACCGAGAGCACCAAATCCCTGATTGGTGTTTGCTGGAAACCAGAAGCCCAGCGACACATTCACGTTCGCGGGAGCGGTCTTCTCGGCCTTCAGACGAAGCGACAATGAGCTGACCCACGCCCCGGCCGGCAGCCCGCCCTGGACTCCCGGCGAAACCAGGCCTCCAGGGATCGCCTTCGGAAACGGAAGGCCCTTCAGCTCGTGCGCGGCGGTGATGTACCAGTTGCGCCAGTTCGGATTCTCGGCCAGTTCGCCCAGTTTCAGAAACGCATTGGCCTTGATGGTTTTCGCTGTTTTGAAGTCGTCCTTCGAGACCGGACCCGAGGAATTCCCGGCGCTGATGCCGAGAAGATCTTCAGGAGTGACGTAAGCGCGAACGACGTGTGTGGTAAGCTCCGCGGCCCATTCGACTTCGCCACGGCCTGCAACTAACTTTGCTTCACTCTTTTCCGCCTTGGCTTCGGCGAGCAGGGTTTGGCCTCTGGTCAACGCCTGTTGAGCTGCGTCGTTGACCTTTGAAGCTCCGCCCATCGCCTTTAGATACCTGATACCAAGCTCGTGCGGCGGCGTGGGCCGAAGACCTACGGGGTCGGCTTGATACCAGCCGACATTGCCGGCGTAGATCTCGCGCACACCCTGCGTGACCGATCCATAAAACGGTCTCAGGTAGTCTCTCGGGTCGACGACTTTTGAATTGACGTTGAGGATCGGCTTCACCTTATCGAGATCATTCATGATGATCTCTTCCTGCCCGTTCTTTTGGAGGTACAGCGTTTCGATCAGCGGAGCCAGCTCGTCCATCGTGAAGCCTTTGTTCATCCACCTGATCGTTTGATCGTGAGTGAACTGCACGGCGTCGCGAAAGTTTCTGAGCAGCCGGTGAATGTTTTCAGCTTCGCAGACCGGCGGACCGTGACTCGGCACCATGCACCACGAGTCGTAAGCTCGGAGCTTGTCGACGCTGCGGTACCAGTCAGCCGGATTTCGATAGCTTGTGCCGCGCAAGCTGTAGAGGTTCGGGAATGAGGGGCCCTGAATCACTTCAGCAGAAAAGAGCAGTCCGCGTCCCCACCAATCGTCCGGCGTGAGAGCGCTTGCGGCTACGTTGCCGCCGCTGTTCAGCTTGTCGGGAAGGAAGACCGCAAGCTCGTCGTTGGTCTCGCTCGGCACGTAGATGATCTTCATCTGGACGCCGGCTGCGGTGACGTACAACTCCTCGTTGAAGGTCCTCGAAGGCATGCGGTAACTGCCCTGAAGCGAGATGCACTCCTGGCCCGCGGCCTTTTCCTGTGGGGTTATGCACTTGTGTGTTTTTGGATCGAAGCAGCAGGCATACTCCTGCGGGCCGATGCCGTCGTTGACCTGATTTCCGCCTTCCTTAAAGTTGCGAAGAAAGCTGCCGTACATGTAGCTCGACCGCGCGTCGATGATGGTGCCGGTGATGAACGCGGTCGTGCCCAGGCCGTCGTTGATCTTGTATTGGCCGATGACCGTTACGCAGTCTTTGTTTTTCGCATCGGCGTCAAAGTACCCGTCGGCTCCGGGCTTGGTCGGGTCTTCCTGCGGGCAGGGCGGGCGGTCCGCTTCGGTAAGGTAACCCCAGACTCCAAACGTGTGATCGATATGATTGTGCGTGTAGATGATCGCCTGGATCGGAAGCGGACCCGGCGGAAGTATGAAGTCTCCGTCGGCGCCGCGAGTGGTTCTGAAGTAGTGGATGACCTCCTTTGTGACTCCGGGATTACCGAGGGTATCAACGATGACAACTTCTCGCTGGCCGCGGCTATTCTTTTTTGGGCCTTTTATCACCATCGTGTTGGCGAGGTCGTAGCCGACGGCGCTGTAGACCTCGTACTTGATGCCTTTCGGATAGTCGGCGTCCGGCAACGGGTAATGGTCCTGTTTCAGGGAGTAGATCTTCACCGGATCGAACCAGTTGGTGTGATTCTTTAGAAGCGGGTTGATCGGCACCTGTTCAATTACCTTTGTGCTGTCTTGCGCAAGCGATTGTGCGCACAAGACGAACAGGAGAGCGACCAGGCAGAGTGAGGCTCTGCGCAGGATCGACAAGAGATTAACGGGCATACTCACCTCCTTTGTGGTGGTTGAAGCAATATTCTGAACTGCATTGTCTATCTTCGGGCCGTTGTGAGTCGCATTCTATTCCAAGGAGGTGTGCATTACAAATTGCCGGGAGGGTCAAGGTCGGTACCGCTGATTTCGGTGGTGTTCGGTCATTGAGTTGCTGACTTGTAACGTATGGTCAGTCCTCCGCGTGCTTTGCGGTCCTTTGCGTCTTTGCGCTGAGTATTGTGTCTTCTTCTTTCAATACCCAATACTCCGCGCAAAGACGCAAAGGACCGCAAAGCACGCGGAGGCTATTAAGCAACACAGTTGTAGGACACCAGCGCTGATTTCTTAGAATTGTACTGCTAAAATGTGTAGAGTATAATCCGACTGCCGCTACATCCCTCTGGGTGGTGAGGCCGACGGAGACCCAACCTCATGATCAGGTGCGACAATTGTGGGACTAACAATATTGACGGGAGCGAGTACTGCGACGAGTGTGGGATGAAGCTGGACCTGATGACGACATCGCCGTCGCGCCGCGAGGCAGCGCCCATTTATCAGCCTCCCAGCGCGATCGAAAGCGAACCGGTGACTTACAATCCGCCAGCACGTATAGACGGACCCCTGCCGGCGCCGCCTTCGTTTACCACGTCGACAAGCGTGCCAAAACCCGCGACCCCGGCCCGCGATCGTAAGAAGGCGTCGGATTCAAGGGCGATCAGCGCGACATCAAGGAGAGCCCAGACCAATGAACGCTCAGGACCCGCCTTTAGATCGCCCGCTTCCGGTTCACCGGCTGCCGGTCCAGGCGACGAACACGCGATGCGTTCGGCGTCGCCGTCCAGCACATTCGCTCTTTCGTCCACCCAGCAAACGGGCGAGCTTGAATCGGACGATCCGGTGAACAGCGGAATTCGGAAGCCGGGCGCATTGGCCAGGCTCATAATCGAGAGAGGCGGGCGTATCGGCAAAGAATTTCCGATAACCGGTATCGAAGCGAACATCGGACGTTGGGACGCAGACAGCGGAATATTTCCAGATGTCGATTTGGACGAAGACGACGCGGAGGCGAAGGTTTCGCGGAGACACGCGCGTATCGTAAATCACAATAGCCAGTTTTTTATCGAGGACCTTGGCTCGACCAACGGCACGTTCGTTAATCGCGGCCGCCGGCTTCTGCCGGGCAAACGCCATATGCTTCAGAATGGCGATGAGATAATAGTCGGCAAGACCTTTTTGAAGTTTCAGATTCTCAAATGACTTGGTTTCTGGTTTCTGGTTGAGCCGCCATTCGCGATAACCAGCGACGAGAGACCGGGAACCAGAAACCAGGAACCTAAAACCAGAAACTGGTTCTTATGTTCTGTCCTGAATGTGGAAGGCGCTTAAACCCGGGAGACCCGTTTTGTGGCGAGTGCGGAGCGAGGCAGGACGCTATGCCGGCTCCACCCCCGCCAGTGATTCTGGAAGCGCGCAGCGATAACATCGAAGATCCTATGCCTGACTCGAAGAAATCAAAACACGCAGCGAGCCAGCAACTCGAGCCCGGAACCTTGCTTCTTGACAGGTATGCGATCGTCCATCGCGTCGGCGGCGGCGGTATGGGTTCCGTCTATCAGGCGCGCGACAAGAGGCTTGCCGACCGCCTCTGTGCAGTCAAAGAAATGATCGAGATGTTCGCCGACCAGAGCCAGCGCGCGAAAGCGGTCGAAGACTTCAAGCGCGAAGCCGAAGTGCTGGCGCAACTCGATCATCCTTCGATCCCAACCGTCTTCGATTACTTCATCGAAACCGGCAGGTACTACCTCGTGATGCGATGGATCGGCGGGGGCGACCTTGCCGAGCAGATGCGAGTTCGCGGCGGCATTGTGGACGAAGCCACCGTGTGCAAGTGGGCGGTTTGGATTTGTGACGTGCTTCACTACATACACACGCAGAAGCCGCCGATCATCTACCGCGACCTCAAACCGGCCAACCTGATGCTGGATGACAAGACCGAGCGGGTGATGCTGGTCGACTTCGGCATCGCGCGCATCGTGCGGCCGACGGAGAAGGGCGTCACGGCCATCGGTACGATGGGCTACGCGCCCCCCGAGTTGTTTGCCGGAAAAGTGGAGCCGCGCTCCGATATCTATTCGCTTGGCGCCACGATGTTTCACATGCTCACCGGCTCGGACCCGCAGGACAATCCTTTGCTGATTTTTGATTTCAGCAAGAATCCGCGGCCGTGCCAGATCAACCCGAACATCTCGCCTGAGATGGAGGCCATTCTGATGAGGATGGTCGCGCACAAGCCCGAAGACCGGCACGCTTCTGCGCTTGAGCTAATGCGCTCGCTCGAGGCTCATAAGGCTTATCTGGCGGCGCATCCGCGACCCGAACTATCGCGGCCATTCCGTGACCCTCGTCGATCGGCGTCAGGCGAAGTCGGGCTGACGCCGTTCCAGGGATCGCAGGGAGTGCCGTCGATCGTTCCGGTGTCTCCGATGGCGCCGATGGAGTGGGTTTACTGCGGGCATTGCGGCGAGAAGATCGGCGCCGATGACGTCTTCTGCGCGCACTGCGGCTATCGCCAGCCTCCTCCCGGAGGCGCCGCCGCCGCCGGTGGCTATGCGGGCGCGGGCACGCAGGCACGGGTGACCGCGCAACTCGTTGTCGTGGGCACCGGCGACATGGTCAGGCCATTCGTTATAGACAAGGCGAGCGTGTTGATTGGCCGAACCGATCCGCACACCGGGATCTTCCCCGAAGTGGACCTGACGATGCACGACCCGGAGACCAAGGTGTCGCGCAAGCACGCGAGAATATACAGGTCGGGCGAACAATTCCTGATCGAGGACCTCGGGTCAGTCAATGGCACGATCGTTAATTCAGTCACCGGGGGCTCGATTCGTCTCAACGCCAAGTCTCCACGGGTGCTTTCCGCGGGTGATGAACTGAAGCTGGGTGGAACTGTCTTGCAGTTTCTTCTGGCGTGATCGATCTGGCTTTTTATTCTTATGACGAAGTTTTGCCCATACTGCGGCAAAGAACTAAACGCGCGATCCAGGTTCTGTCCGCAGTGCGGAAAGGCTAAACCGCAACGCCACGGGACCGGGGTCGACGTGGGAGCGGACCGATCGGAGGCGCGCACTGCCGGCAATCCGAGCGCCATGGAGTCCGCGCGTTTGCAGCGGAATTTCGAACGAGCGTCGGTCGCTGGAAGAGAGGCCGCTTCACGAGCTTCAGGAACTGACGGACGGCCTCGAACTGTTTCGCTGGGTTCGGCCGCGCCGAAGTCTTCACCCCGCAACGGCGCGGGACGCGCGGTTGCGGGGCGTTACGCGCCTGCGACTCACGCGCTCATCGGCTCGTTCGAGCAAGCCGGATTCGGGCTGCGCTACGGGGCGTGGATGTTTGATTTTCTGATCACGCTGATTGCGATCATGGTGTTTACTTTTGTGGTAACCGCCGCGAGCAAGCGGTCGGTGGTGGGCTCGAACACCGACCTGTTGATTGTAGCGGGCCTTACTCTGTTGTTGTTTGTGCTCAACTTCGTAGTGCTTGCGGGAATCGGCGGCCAGACCGCGGGCATGCGCATCCTTGGCATCTACATTGTGCGGGTTGATGGCAAGCCTTTTACGATGAAGCAGGCATTGCTTCGCCACATGATCGGCTATCCCCTTTCAACGGCGGCGTTGTTTCTTGGCTTTCTCTGGATGTTATGGGACCCGCGCCAACAAGGCTGGCACGACAAACTGGCTCGCACGATTGTCGTGATGTCGGAATGATGAGTGATGCGTGAAACGTGAAACGTGATGCGTGAAACGTGAATCGATCGGCACGTGAATCACGTTTCACGTTTCACGCATCACGCGTCACGTTTCACGAATCGCATCGCCGAGTCTTCAACTATGTCTACCTTTATCATCCGCCCAAAAGACTACGAGCCTTCCGTCGTGAAGCTCGACCGGACGAAGTTAACAATCGGGCGCTCCTCACGTAACGACATTTGCATAAGCGATCCGTTCGCTTCGCGGCTTCACGCCGAAATCAGGCGAGAAACCGATCAAGTGATGCTGGTCGACAACGGCAGCGCGAACGGGACTTACGTGAACGGGAAGCGTGTCACCGGGACCGTCCGGCTCTTTGCGGGAGACATCATCCGCATAGGCGAAACGGAAATCGAATACACGTCCGGAGAGAAGGACATGCTGTCGGGTGCGACGGTCTATCTGACCGGACCCGCGGCGCAGGTATTGCCGGCCGACACGATCACATCGCCGATCCCCTCGCGCTCGACCAATGATCTCATCTCTTCCATAAGATCCGGTTCAATCTCCGGAGAGAACCGCGTCGCTTCGGGCACCGGAGTCGCAAAGAAGCAGGAAGCGCCGAGCCGCGACCTGCTCAGCATTGTTTCCCAGGTGGGCATCGCGCTTTTGCCTCGCACCTCACTCGAGGACACCCTGAAGATGACCATCGATCTGGTCTTTCAGGCGATACCGGCCGAGCGGGGATTTCTGTTCCTGAAGGAGAACGGCGACCTGACCTGCAAGATCGCGCGCGGCGCTAACGAAGCCGCGCTGCCCGCCGCCTCGCAGGTGCAATTGAGCAGGTCGATCACAAACAAAGTCCTGAGTGAAGGCGCTTCGGTGCTGACTTCGGACGCGATGCACGACCCGCGGTTCCAATCTCAGCATTCGGTGGTGCTGAGCCAGATCAGATCGGTGATGGCGGTGCCGCTCGCTTCAGGCGAAGAAATTTTTGGCATGGTCTATGTCGACAATCCCTTCGACAACCGCTTCAGGGAAGAAGACCTGAAAGTGCTGACCACAATCGCGTCGGTGGCTTCCATCAAGATCGAGCATGAACGATTGCTCGACGAACGCCTTGAAAAGCGAAGGATGGAAGAGGAGCTGAAAGTCGCGTCTGAAATCCAGATGCGATTGCAGCCGTTTGCGCCGCCGAAGATCGACGGTTGGGACATGACCGGCGTGTCTTTTCCCTGCCGGGAGATTGGGGGCGACTACTACGACTTCATACATCGCAAGCGCGACAGCCGGCTGATCGTTGCGGTCGGTGACGTATCGGGGAAAGGCACCGGCGCGGCTCTGTTGATGTCCTCGGTCCACGCGGCCGTGCGAGCTCAATCACAGACCCGCTCGACCATCAGCGAGGTAATGTTCGAAATCAATCAGTACATCTTCGAGAACTCGCCTCCTAACAAATTCCTGACGCTGTTCTATGGAGAGCTTGATCCCGCGACCGGGACTCTGACGTATTCAAACGGCGGGCATAATGCGCCGATGCTTGTGCGGCACTCGGGCGAAGAGGAGCGCCTCGACACTGGCGGGCTGCCCATTGGAATGATGCAAGGCGTCGTGTATCAGGAGGCTTCCGTCGAGTTTCATCACGGCGACGTGCTTGTGATTTACAGCGACGGGATCACCGAATCAATAAACGAACGCGACGAGGAGTTCGACGAAGACCGGCTGATCGAGGTCGTAAGAAACAATCTCGCGCGTTCGGCATCCGGCGTTCGGGATAAGATCGACGAGGCGTTGTCGAAGTTCGTTGGGACGATGGCTCCTATTGACGACATGACGTTGATGATCATCAAGCGAACGGATGACGGCTTCGACGCAACTGACACGACGATGCGCCAGTAGGCTGCTGAAGCTGAAACAGCGTTGACCGAGCAATCCTACCAACGCAGAGACTCTGTGAAAAAAAAGGCCTGCTTTTCCCTAGCCCAGGCGTTCACGCCTGGGTCGCGAGCCGGGTCAAGCTCGGAGCCCCGTTCACGGGGCTTTCCTTGGGCTTTAGCACCGCAGACTGACCTAGCGATCTAAGAATTTACCTAAAGGCGACGCAAGCCCGGTGAACCGGGCTAGATATCCGCGCTCTTACTCTTACCCAGGCGTGAACGCCTGGGCTATGCAAAAGGAACCCACCCTTTTCACACAGTCTCTGCGTTGGTGG
>DATNBZ010000132.1:0-16322 GCA_035607285.1 Blastocatellia bacterium
CATGGAGCCTATTCGACGTGGGCGAGCGCAACGTAACCTTCGTTCGCGAGGAGAATGGACTCAGCCTCCTTCAATCTCTTCCGAAACGCGGAAGCGCTAGAGAGAGAGGCGAGATCACATCTGCCCTAATGTGGGTCGGCCCGCCCCGATGGCTGCCAACACAGTTCGAGATCGTCCAAGGCGCAACGAAAAGATCCGTGTGGATTTCGCCGGTCACGGTAGCCAGCGGCGTGACAGCCGGCCAATTCAACATGAGTTATCCGAGGGCGCGAACAATTCACGTTGACGACGACTGCAGAAAGCATTGACGATCTCGTCGGGCCGTTTGCCACCCGGTAACATATCCTGCGGTGCACCGTTCAGCGCTTGCACCGCTCCAGTCTCTACCTTGTAAGGAGCGTCAATTGGCGACCCTGTTTCGTCTCTTCGGTGATTGCACGCGAATAACCCGGGATGTCAATACCGGACCCGTCTATCGCGGTTTGCGGCGGCTTACCAGCGCGCTACCAGCTGGTCGCGTCTACGCAATGATTATCCTAATCATCGTTGCATACCTGGGCGGAATGTTTATCAGAACTTCAGTTGCGGCCGCGGATCAACATGACCTTCGGGTTGACGAAGTACCGTCGGACCTATCGATCGAAGAGCTCTATGAAACGGAATCCCAATACTGGGTTGTTCTAGTTCTTGATATTCATATCGGCGAAGCGCATTTGTATTCGTTGGACAAGGCGGGCGCCGGTCCAAAGAAGTACCGACCGGTCGAAAGAGTGAGTGGCATACCTGGTTCTATTGAGGCGATGTGCGGAACAAACGAAACCCTGTGGTTGGGGACAAGTAAGGGCGAGTTGTATGAATTGGCTCCCACTGGGAACCCTATGCGAAGTCTCCAGTTTGATCCGACGATTCAGATAAAAGCTCTCTATCTTGATGGGAGTACGCTGTGGATTGGAACCGAGGAAGGTATCAGAGGGGGCTTGTACCGGTGGGAATTGGGATCCGCCGAGCATCCAAAAGTCTCAGAATTCCCTTCGAAAGTGAAAGCAATAGCGAGAAGTAATCTGTCGCGACCCATGTCCGACGCTGCAGCTCCGCCTACAGATCCGCTGTACGTAGGGACGGATCGAGGACTGTACAGATGGAGGGAGAATTCGCAGACCCAGGGACCGTTGTCCGGTTTTGGAGATCAGCCCATCATGGCGCTTTGGTGGTCAGACGCGGGCCTATGGATCGGAACGAAGACCGAGCTCTACCGCTTTAGCGTCGGGACCGAGAACCCAATTAAGGTATTGGACGTTGATGTCAGAAGCCTCTTTGGCACGAGCAGTCAGATATCCATCGGCTCTACAAGGGGCTTGTACCAAGTCAGAGGTGGGGCAACTCCGTGGAAACCGCCTATTATCCCGGACAGTGGCTTTAAGTCCACGAGATCGCCTGGCGAAGACATTAGCATCGACTGGGCAATCGGGGATTGCGCGTGGCGAACAACCCCGAATCGGATATTGCAGCGGGTAATCGTGACCGATAGCTCCGGCAGAATGATGAGCAACACCGTGGTGAATGGCGATGCCTGCACGCGAGATCGGTTCAATTCCACAGTCAGGGGTGGCATAGGATCTGAGGGCCGCTATCACGTTTCCGTAGAGGCAACAGATCTAAACGGGATAACTGGTACAGTCGAACTCTATTCACTCTCGATTTCTTCAGCGCCGTCAGGTTGGCTCATCGGCATCTTCGGCCTAATCTCTGGTGTTGCGCTAGATCTTACTGTTTTCATCATACTACTCTACAAGGCACGCCGGTCGAAGAAGGCTTTCGATATTCTGACCGGGCCTTTCATCGGAAAACCGTTTGCCTATTTTGGATTCGCCATACTCCACTGGACACGAGCTCGTCTTTGGGTGTTTGAGAGATACTATCAGGAGCTTAAGAATGACTATGATACAGAACGCCAATTCATTCCGAGAAAACTTGAACGTCTCGATTGGGCATTGTCCGGCTCGCGAGCTGATCCGCCGCTGACGACGGACTCACTGAGTCGGGAGCTTGCGGAGCGTTCTCCCCATGTATGCGTGGTCGGGAACCCTGGCTCAGGAAAGACCGAAATGGTCTACTCGCTGCTCTACCGCTATTTTCAAGAGGGAACTCTAGATCGATCATGGCGCAGGTATGGATTTATTCCAATCGTGATTCGCGTTAGGGACTCAGAGCCAATGCCCATCGATCGCCTGGCCACCATTGCGCTCAGCACCAGGGGCTTCACATTCAACGACGGGGAGTTCACCGGAAGGCTCATTCAGTTAGGGGGATTTCTAATAATTTTAGACGGCCTCAACGAAGGCAGGCTCGACGACCAATTGCGAAAGTATGACAAACCCAAGTCCCTTAGACTGCTTATGACCTCTCAGACTTCATTAAGTTCTACCGATGTTGTGCATTACAAACTGCCCGACGTTTCAGACTCGCTCTCAAAAGAATTGCTGAAGGTGCTCATTGTGGATAACGCAAAGAAAAAGCGGGCTGAGGAGGTCAGTCCGAAGCTCCTTGAAGAAGTTCATTCAGGCTACGAAATTAGACTCATAGCCGAGCTAATCGATGGCGGGCAGGAACTGCCAGTTTATCAATTGGAGCTATTCAGGTTAGTAGCTGATCACGCATTCGTTAAGGCATCCAGAGTGCCGAGGCAGGCGGTTTGTGAGATGGCTTTGAGCCTCTGGCAAACCGGTCAACGAGCGTTCACCGCTACGGGCGCCCTCCTGATGTCTGACCTCGAGGCCTTGGCAACAACAAAAATACTCGTTCAACAACGCGACAGGTTTGAGTTTTGCCATGATCAAATGCGGGACTACCTGGCCGCTTGTTATTGGACAGAGTATTCTCCGTCTTGGGCGGCAACGTTCAATAATCTTCGTCAGCCTCAGATTTGGAATTCCGTTAACAAGACTGATCAACAACAAGTTTTTGGCTTCCTTGCAAGGCTCCTCGCCGATGACGATCTGAGAAAACTTGCTACGTTTGCCGTCGAGGAAATTGAACTAAGGGTTCAGTTGCTTAGCGCCCTCAAGCTTGAGGCAGACCGCAGAGGGAAATCCTTACAGATTAGTTGATCAGCGAATCACCGGCCTTCGCATCGGACGAAGCGACTTTAATCGAGATTGAGGCCGCGTCGATTAACGTCCAGAGGTCCAAGGATGGAAATCTCGGTTGATAGGAACCTGCTCGGTTCTTAGCGGTGTAGACCTAATAGCACACTCAGCATCCGCTTAGCACCATTTGCGCAATTATTTTCGGCGCAGCTCCTCCCATGGTCACTTGACCACCTTCAACCAGGCTTCGCGAATCTTCAATTGATCGGGCGTAGGGTGAACCGATTCCGAAACCTTGTAATTGCTGTCGCTCCGGGTGCCGACCTGCAGGTCGATGGTTTGATCCTTGCCGCCGCGCTTGAAGGCGATCTTCACAGGTTTGCCGACTCGCTCGCCTAACGCCGCAACGAGAGTCTGAGGGTCCCTGCCCAAATCAGCGCCGTCGATGCTCACAACGAGGTCTCCCACTCGCAAGCCGGCCTTCGCAGCGGGCCCGTCCGCGACGACGCGCGTTATGAGTACTCCGTCGTTGGTTCCGTCGAGTCCCACGCCGATGGTCGGATGCTTTTGCGATTCGGGCTGGGCTTTATAACCCGCGTAGCCGAGTATCGTATCGTAAGGCGGGATCTCAACTCCCGAAACGTACTTGCTATAGAAGTCGTGATAGTCCCGCTTCGTCAGGCGGTTGACGATCCCGATCATATCCTCCGTAGTGAAGCCCCGTCCCTTCTGATAGAACTCGCGGAAGAGCGCGCGCATAACGTCGTCAAGCCGCGCCGCGCCATTCGTATCGTGAAGGATTGAAAGGTCAAGAAGCGCCCCAAGGTTCTGACCCTGCGTGTAATAGGAAATACCGAACGCGACCGGTGTGTCATATCCCACCCAGGTCGAAACCGAAGAGTTGGCCGGCGATAGGTACGAGCGCGCCTCATTGCTCTCCACTCCATTGATGGCGCCTTCGACATTTTGAAGAAACTGCTCGCGAGTGCGCAGTCCGGCTCGATACAGCGCAAGGCTGCCGTAGTAATTTGTAAAGCCTTCCGAAACCCACAACAGCGGTGTTTCGTCTTCGCGTGAATAGTCGTAGGGCCACATTTCGGCAGGCCGAATCCGCTTGACGTTCCAAAGGTGAAAGAACTCATGCGAAGCCGTGCCGATCATGAAATCGGGGCTCGGAAAACGGGCGAACGATACATGCGAGTTCAAATGCTCGAGAGCGCCGCCTGCGTTCGACTCGGCGCGTGAAAAGAAGTAGAAGTAGACGTACTTCTCATAAGGAAGTCCGCCAAATATTGCGCTCTGCGCCGAGGCTACTTTCCCGAGCATCTCGCAAAACTGGTCGGCCTTGGCCTTCGCCAACGCTTTTGCGGGTGTTGTCACCAGATAATGCGGCTTTCCTTCGACCTGAAACTGAGTGACGTCGAACGCACCCATCTCAGTCGGGCAGTCGACCAGCGTGTCGTAGTCCGGCGCGGTGAAGGTCATCGGGTCGCTGGTCTCTTTGAGCGCCGAGACAAGCTTCCAATTTTTCGGCAGCTCGAAGCGGATCATGCTGGGACTCGCGCGGTGCCCGATCGGTTCGAGAAACAACTCCGTGCCGGTGAAGAAAGCAAAGTCAGCGGTTATCTTGGCTTGATTCAATGCCAGAACGGCGGCGTGGTAATCGAATTCGACTTTGATGGAATCGAGCCCCTTCGTTTCCACGCGCCACGTTTGCTTTTTGATCATCTGCGGCTCGATGCGATTGCCTTTTGAGTCAGTGATCTTGAACCGAAGAACATTCTTGAAGTAATTCTCGACGGTGTACCAACCGGGCGTCCAGGTAGGCAAGGCGAGATCAAGCCGAGGCTCATTTATGTTCTTGATGTCAGCGGTGACGTGAAAGAGCTGTTCATCTACGCTGGCTACGGCGACCGTGTAGTCGACGTGAAACGCGTCCCGCCTTTGCGCGAGCCCGGTCGAATGGATGATGAGGACCGATGAAAATATCAGGACTCGTACGAGACTTCGTAAAAGCATAGTTAGTACCTTTCATATCCCTGCGTGCTTTGCGGTCCTTTGCGTCTTTGCGTTGCGTATTCCAGCCCCGTGAAAAATACTCAGCGCAAGACGCAAAGGACCGCAAAGCACGCAATGATCAGCCGGCGAACGGGACACCGGCGCGTGCGGCGTGCTCTCGGATCTTCTCAGTAACCTCTACCGCAAGCGATAATGCGCGACGGCCGTCCGCGCCGGACACTTTAACCTCGGCTCCTCCGACGGCGGCAAGGAACGACTCGATTTCGAGTCGCAGCGGTTCGCCTTCCTCAACCGGAAGCAACCGGCTCTCGAACTCCGGCCGTCCTTCGGGGCGAGGTTTCACGCTGACTACGCCGGCTTCTCGCGCGGCGTAGTCGATTGAGACGTACTGGCCGGGCTGAAAGAACCGAAGCTTGCGCACCCGCTCTGCCGAGACCCGGCTTGCGGTGAGGTTCGCTACGGAGCCGTTCGCGAATTCGATCCGCGCATTTGCGATATCAATTCGGGGAGTCAGAATCGGAACACCGGAGGCTCGGACTTCGGACACCTCGCTGTTCACAAATGCCAACACGACATCGATGTCGTGAATCATGAGGTCCATCACGACGTCGATGTCCAGGCTGCGAGGCGTAAATATGCTCAGCCGGTGAGCTTCGAAGAACCGCGGCTGAGTCAGGATGCTCGCTGCGGCGATAACCGCCGGATTGAAGCGTTCAAGATGCCCAATCTGCAGGACGGCTCCGCTGTGGGACGATGCCTCGATGATTTGGCCGGCTTCATCAAGCGTGCGCGCGATTGGCTTTTCGATCAGAACTGCTATTCCCGCTGCCAGCAAATCACAAGCGATCACCTGATGCGATTCTGTAGGCGCGGCCACGCTCACAGCGTCTACTTTTCCGATCAGGTCGTGATAGTCAGCGAGGTACGCTGCGCCGTAGCGATCGGCCACGGCACGTCCGCGCGTCTGATCCAAATCGCATACAGCGACGAGGTGCGCGCCCGCGACCTCGGAATAGACTCTGACGTGTTCGCGGCCAAAGGCTCCCGCACCGACAACTGCTACTCTGATCATTCCAATAGGTCTCTTTGTCAGTCTTCCTGAAAGGTCTCGCTCACGATCACGTTTCCCCTCTGCGTCCTCGGCGTCCTCTGCGGTTGATTCCCCGCACTGATCAAGAAAAACCGCCGAGGACGCAGAGGACGCGGAGGGCTGCTTTGCCGCCAACACGCTAATACAATTTGAAGCTGGCTTGACCCGATTTCGCCGGCTACCTACACTCAGACATTCGAATGACGTATCCCTCAGCGCCCGACGACAAGGCAAAGATAATAGTGGAACCACAACCGGCTGCCAAGGAACGACCTTACGCGCTGGCAGCGATTCTGGCGGCTTCGACTTTTGCGTTTGTTTTTGGGTTGGGCGGGCTCGGACTTCTCGGGCCGGACGAGCCGCGCTACGCCGAAGTCGCGCGCGAGATGTTCGTCAGCGGCGATTACATCTCGACGCGTCTTTGCGGATGTTTGTGGTTTGAAAAGCCGGTACTGCTCTATTGGTTATCGGCGATCAGTTATCGTTTTTTCGGCGTCAATGAACTCGCAGCCCGGTTGCCGACCGCCGTAGCGGCGATTGCTACCGTAGCTCTGCTCTTCTTCGCCTTGCGCCGGCTGGCGTTGCCGCGCGTCGCCGTTTGTGGGTCGCTGGTGCTGGCGACCAGCGGTATCTTCATCGCTTATGCGCGAGTGGCCGCGCCAGACATGATTCTCACTGCGTCGATGACCGCCGCTTTGCTGGCGGGGTTCCTGGCGACAAAGACGCGCGGAAGAGCCCGGCTGATCTACACCGTACTCGCGTTTTCCTTTATGGGCCTGGGCGTGCTGGCGAAGGGCCTTGTCGGCATCGTGTTAGTGCTGGCGATACTGGGCCTGTTTCTGCTGTTGACTCGACAGGTGACTTCTCTTCGCTGGCGAGACTGCCTGATCGGCTTTGTAGCTTTTGTAGCAGTAGCCGGAACGTGGTACATCCCGGTGATCGAGCGTCACGGCTGGGCGTTCATCGAAGAGTTTTTCATCAGGCATCACTTCCAACGTTTCACCAGTAATGAGTTCGGTCACCCGCAGCCGGTTTACTTCTTCCTGATCGTAGCTATTGCGGGCACGGCGCCGTGGACGTTCTTTTTGATTCCCGGCGTTCGGCGTCTTCGGTCGCTCAGACCCCGACTTGAAGAACGGGACTCGCTTCTTGCGCTGGCGTGGATATGGGTCGCGGTGCCGCTGATATTCTTCTCGCTCTCCGAGTCAAAGCTGCCGGGCTACATCCTGCCTATCTCACCAGCGCTCGCCGTGATACTCGGTGTCGAGGTCGAGAGATTCTGGAGCGGCGATCGCGCCCGCACTTTGAGGATCGCAATATGGGCGACCGCTTTCGTGCTCGTGGGCATCAGCGTCGGTTTTATGATTTACCTCCATCGCGAGGCAGGCAGCGTTAGCGGAGTGGGGGTGTTGCTCGAAGGGCTGCCGCTGGCGCTTGCCCTCGTTTCGGTTGTCGCGCTTGTGATGAACAAGAGAGCGACCTTTATTACCGGAACCGCGGCGGTAATTCTCAGCTTGATTCTGGCTTCGGTCGTGCTGGTGTTTCCTGTGCTAAGAGATGAGGTGACGCTAAAAACTCTCTCGCTCGAAGCAGCCGCGGCGCTCAGACCCGGCGAGAAGATCGGGTTCTATCTAAAGAAGGAGTTTGCCCCGGTCTTTTACGCCGAAGGTCGTGTTCTGTGCGAGCCGCGAAGAGGAGGAACATTCTACGCGCTGCATCAGAATATGCTTTCCGACGCGCTCGAGACGGAGCCCAGTTTGATAATCATCACCGATTCGCGTTGGTTGGAAGGTCTCAAAGGCGACCCGCGATTCACGATTGAGCCCATAGCCTCTCAAGGCGACTCACTTGCGCTCAGGGTTGAGTTGAAAAAGTAATAGGTCAACCACAAAGCCACAAAGCCACAAAGAATGTAGTAACGACCTGTATGGGCGGCCCTCCGTGGCCGCCCCTCTTTACATACGGCGCTCGCTGGACCGAAGAGGGGCGGCCACGGAGGGCCGCCCATACAGGTCGTTACCTCTTAGTGACTTTGTGCCTTTGTGGTTAGGTGATTTATTTTCCTCGGCCTGATTGACCAGGCTTATCAGGTCCCAAAGGAATAGATTCCTTGAAGAAGGCTACCACGCGAGCGTCGTATTCCGATGATTGCTGATCGTATAGCCGTAGCAGTCGGGACTGTTCAACTTCGACGAGCTGCTTGGGATCCTTCGTAGCGCTGTGGAGATCTCGAGTCATGCTCGCGAGCCCGCCGCTGTTCTTTCCTGTTATGAACAGAAACTTTCGGCCGGTAGCCGTGGCTACCGAATCAACCGCTGGAACTGAATCCTCGCGCCTCAACAGGTAGAGCTGCATTGCGAGCTTCGTCAGGTTGGTGGTCCATTCGGAATTCGCAAGCCGATTAGCCATATCGCTGTCGCTGCCAACCATCGTTTTGAGTTGATGGCTCATGAAGTGCGACACATCAGGAAAGACTGAATCAACCGCTACCGCTCTTATCATCGGATCCTCTGCCGAGGCGACCAGCGAAATATACCCACCGAGGTCGACTCCGTAGAGACCCACTCGCCCGTCGAGGAGGTCCTGACCCGTCTCGGTCTTTTGCGTCCGAAGGAACTTAATGGCCGACAACAAGTCTTCTTTTTCATATGTGCCCAAACCGGACCAGCCGACCGGGCTTTCCCCGTGTCCGCGAAGATCATAAACCAGCACGTTGTAGCCTGACTTCCACAACTCGAAACTGAGCGTAAGCAACTCCGAGCGATTCGAGCCGTAGCCGTGACTGAGGATGACTGCGGGGCCTGTCTTGCCGCGGCTCAACAGCCAGCCGACGGTTTGAGTTCCGTCCGAGTTTTTCCACTTCTCGTCGAACCACATAGGTTTCTGCAATATCAGTTGAAAATCGCGCGGCGAGCCGTAAAGCTCGGTCCGCTGCGGATGAGTCATATGATGAATGAAATAGAAATCTAGCGCGGCAACGCCAACGGCGAACACCAACACCGCGGGTATGAACACCCACAGTACACGCTTGAAGGTCGCACGGAATTTTTTTGAGATCATGGCTTTGAAACCGTTCGGATGCTTCGATCAAAGAGGGGCAAGACGCGAGCGGTAAATGGAGCGGGGCTACGGCTCAGTATACGATCGCTCGACGCTTTTTCAAGAGTTTATCTGGGCGCGTCAGGACGGACTTGGACGCGGGTTAATTGATCATTGGTGTCGCGGGCACATGGAATATCATCGCTCGTTCGAGGTTTTCGCCGCGGGGTGATCTGCTGTGCACGTATCCCGACCCAGGATACCTGCTGACGACCATGTCTTCCGTGTCAGGGGCGGCGCTTACGCTTCCCAGCCTTCTCGATGTAGGTGGCCGCATCGGGCGTCTTGCAGTGAGTCTCGCCGTGGTCGACCTCGACCTTGCCGATGCGTTTGGCCGCTTCGATCGTCTTCTTGCGGAGGGCGGGCTTGTACACCCCGATCGAGATAATCGCCAGGTTCATCGCGTACCGCGCCCAGTTCGGGGAACGGTGGATTTCTTTCTCGATCGTCGCGAGTATCTTTTCAGCATCCGCGTCGCTGACCGAGCCCGGATCGTCCTTCAAGCGCATGCCGAGGAGTTCGTAACCTATATCGCGGCGGAACTCATCGGGCGATTTCATCCAGGCTCGCATCGTTTTCTCCGCAATCGGGCTGCGCGCCAGGAGTGCGGACAAGTAACAGCCGATGAATGGGAACGGCCCATCCTTGAGCAGGCCGTCCGCATCGGCCTGGGTCAGCTTCTCCGGGTCGGCGACCTGAAGCGCCAGGACGCGAGCCTCGGCGTTCCCCGAGTTCCAGAGTTCCAGCGCCAGCGCGTGGTCGATCTTGATTTTCTTCTGAAGCTTGGCGATCTCCGAAGTCAGCACGCCGAAGACGTTGTCGCCCGATCCGTAGCGCTTATAGATCGCGGCCGTCTGAGGTTTCCCTAGTTTTTTGAGCGTCGACAGGATCTCCTGGGCGTTCATCAAATTCTCCCTCGCTAAATATGTTACCCTATGGCACTCGTGTATGGGCGGTCCTCCGTAGAAACCACCTGAGGCCGCGAGCCTTGCGGTACTTTGCGAGCTTTGCGTTCAACGTATCTCTCTTTCTCGAGCGGATTCCTTGCGCAAAGCTCGCAAAGTACCGCAAAGCTCGCAAAGCGGTTTCTTCACGGTAGTTGCTAATCCCAGGCGCCAAGCGTAATCGTCAGCACGTTCGCTCCGGAAGGAAGCGGGTCGAACTTTGATGGCACTTCCGGCTGGCCTTGTGGAGCGGGCGGCACGGGACCGGCATTTTCGTCGTAGGCAAAACCATACGCCTGACCCATCGTAGTTCCTCGAGCGCAGATGGTCGAGCCCGTGGCCTGAATAAAGATCGGGATTTCATCCGTGCCTGCGCATGCTGTAGCGGTGTGCATGAATAAGGAGAACAAATTCTGTGTTGTGTTAGATGGATACCAGTTGCTTTGTGTTCCCCAGTACTGGGAGGAATATCCACCCGCTCCTGAACTGGGGGCCGCGTTGGCCACGCCTCGATTCAGCGCGCTGACGAGCTGGTTCTGGAGATTCAACACGACGGTTTTCTGATCGCCCGAGTAGCTGCCTGCGTAGGCGAAGACGCCCGCGTTGGCAAACACCATTGCGCCGCTGGTCATAAACACGCCGGGAATCTTGGAGAATCCATACTGTGACGGAGAGGGCTTGCCTGTTTCTTTTCCGCTTATGCAGACGCTGGTAATGTTGTTGCTCCCGTCGCGTGTAATGGATGTAACGGTGGTGTTGTTTGGGTCTACGCCGGCGCCTGACACATACATGCCAACCACGATATTGGTGTCAGAAGGCAGAGGCGTATCGAAGGTCAGGGTGGTGTCGTCGAGCTGTCCCGAAATAGGCGTGGCGGTACCGTTGTTATCAAACGTGAGTGTACAAAGGCCGAGCGGGCTGAATACATTCAACTCAATGCCATTTGTTTTGCCTTTGAATTGCAGCGCGGGATGGGAAAGCCCGTTCGTGGTGGGCAGCGGTTGTGCTTCCGTGGAGTTGACCGTGTAGACATCGGGGCTAATGCTGCCTGAAGAAACGCCTTGAATACTGAGCTGGTTGTTGGAAAACAGAGTTTCCAGATCACCATCAAACAGGCTATTAAGCGCACTCCCCAGATTGCTCAACTGGTTAGTCTCATTTGTGTCTGTGAGGTAAATACCAGGGTTGAGGAGGCCTCCGCTGTTGGTGCTGTATTGCAAGTCGAGAAAGGGCGTGGACTCAGTGCCGATTGCCTTCATAAAAGTTTGATAGGCGGCAAAAATAGAGCTGCGATTAAACCCGCTGTTAGCCGAGAGCGGCTGACCCACGGCGCCGAGTGAATCGTTGAGAGTAAGGTTAAGCGGGAAGGTCAGACCATCGACGGTTTGCAGGTCAATCACTGCGCCGTATGTTAAATCGACTACGGTGAATTCGGCGAATGAGTACGGGGGAACAGCGGAGTTAGGCGGATTCTTTACGTTAGTAACATTGGCTCCGCTGTTTGAGTAGGTCACCTCGGGAGCATTTGGAAACGTGCTGTTCTCGGCAACGAAGAAATAGATGCGCGCCCCGTCGATCTTACTGAGAGGAGATTTGACGTCGATATTGATTTGCGAAATCTCCGAGCCCAGCTTGTAGGCGGGCAGCGTTCCGCTCGCGTTCGGAACCGGCACGAATGTCGCGATAGTGGTTCCGGTTCCCACGCTCAACATCTTTTGGGATGTAGTCGAAAACCCAAGAACATAGATCGTGTACTGAGTTCCATCCAGTCCAGTCTGATTTTGCAGCGGGATACTAATGGTGTTAGCGGCGGTTGTGGTCGATTCCATACTAACTCTCCTTGGTTAGGAACTAATACTACAAGGGTGAATGGTTCCCTAACGAAAACAATGTGGTCCACGTCCGCCTCCGACGCGGCGGATACTACCACAATTCTCGACCTTATTAGTAATGAAACCTCGGGCGCCACTTAGAGCTCATCAACGCTCAATATCGCCAAATCCGCGAAGCAAGCGAGCGGGTGCCTTAGGTTGATTTGGAGACACGCCGCCCTCGACTGGCTCTGCGCTTGTATTCAAGTCGGCGGCGCTTTGGATTGGGATTACTTGCTGCGATCATAGCCGAATCCAAAAAGCCACCTAAGGGGAGAAAAACAAGGAGAGGTGCCAGGTTTGAAATGTGACATTTCAACGAATGTCACAATCTCAAACCTGGCACCCCTCCTTAGCGCTCCTGACGAAGGGCACCCCCGGCAGTGAAACGTAGGCTAACATCGAAAGTCTCTTCTCTTCGAGCTTAAGAGTCTTGAATCACTAAGAGTGCTACCCCAATCATATTCGTCCTGTAGCCACGGGGTTCATTTCATTGCACAGCTTTCGCCCCTGAGGTTAGAATCACACACGCCGCGCATACAGCAACCTTCGGCCATCCTTAAGCGGCGCTGATAGCAAGCGACTTAGCACGGGAGCGGACGTATTGAGAGAATTATTGGACTGGTGGAATAGTCTCTCCCAAGGACTGCGCGACGGGATTATTAGCACCGTCGGAGGCGGTGCGGTCTTAGCTGCTGCTCTTGCTATCTTCAAACTGTCCGGCAAGTCACTCAAGGCGGGCGTGAGGAAACTCGTCGGTGTAGCCTCTAACAGCTCTCAAGCTTTTCAACCTCAATCGCAGCCTCCGGAAATCATAGTCAGAGTGGAAGCGCGTCAACCTCCTGGCGGCATCGAAGAGCCAAGGCCTGGAGATACTAAGCCAGAACCGAGACCGGTCGCTCAGGGCGCTATTCACGTAGGGGACCAAGCGGAAGGAGTCGTCTTGACTGGTTCATTCGACGTTTTTCTGAGCTACTCGCACACTTATGTCGAATGGGTTGAAGGACTCGCTGCGAGATTGGAAGATGAGGGTGACCTCCGGGTGTGGTTAGATCGATGGGTATTAGTACCAGGCCAGACGTGGCAGAGAGAAATGGCGGATGGTCTATACAAGGCGAGAGCATGCGCCGTATGTATCGGTGCGAAGACACCGACGGGGTGGTTTGAACAAGAGATTCAAAGGGCACTGAATCGCCAAGCGAGAGAAGAGAGTTTCAGGGTTATACCGGTACTTCTTCCTGATGCAGATACCATCAACGTAAACGATTTTCTGGAACTCAGAACTTGGGTGGACTTTCGCGTTGAGTCCAACCGTGATTACGCATTCTATCTCTTGACTTGCGGGATCAACGGCGTGGCACCAGGAAGGTGGTTACCCAAGCAAACAGTGACAGGGAAACCGGTGAATGGTATCGAAAGAAAGTTGGGAATCTTGCGACGGCTCAAACAAGGTCAACTGATCGACGACGAAATATCGCTAGAGTATCAGCGCAAGCTGCTGGACCTACATCTAAATGACGAAAGTTAGAATGTTATGCACGTAGAACTGGGACAATACGATCTGTTTCTCATCTATGAGCATTCAGATGCGCAATTCGTTGAGGGACTCGCCTCGACTCTGACAGACCGGGGTCTGCACGTTTGGTTCGACAAGTGGGAACTAGTACCTGGTCAAGCGTGGGCGTCGCAATTGGAAGAGGCGATATCCCAATCTAAAACTATTGGCGTTTGCATTGGGCCTGGTAAGGTTATACGTCGAATAAAAGGCGAAATAAAGACAGCTTTGTCCGTCAAGCAGGAAGCCCGATCTCATTTCATTATTCCCATTCTGTTGCCCGGCTCCAGTCCTTCTGAAATACCGCCATACCTCGCCGGCATCAACTTTGCTGACCTCCGACAGGGAAATGATTCAAAAACGATTGAGTGGCTTGTGGCTGCGATTAAGAAGCGCGGAATCACGGATGGAGAGGTGTCACTCACGGATCGCCTCTTTGCCCTCCCTAGGCCTCCCAGCTTCGGCTTCGTTCAACGCCAGGACGCTACAGGCAGAGACATAGTGGCCCGATTGAAAGAGGAACTTGCGCCAGAAAAGAACCAACTAGTGGCGCTATGGGGTGCTGGAGGCGTGGGCAAAACCACGCTTGCGGCCCAAACGGCAAGAGAAATGGCGGAACTCGCCCCAAATCGCATCGTGTGGATAGGCGCAAATAGTCGTGCGAGTTTCGCGCTGTCAATCCTACTCGACGAGATTGCCGTGCAATTGGGTGAATCTGAGATTCGAAAGCTGGTGCTTGAGGCGAAGAAAGAAGCTGTACGCGCTCTGATATTCCGTTCTGACGCGCCAACTCTCGTCGTGCTTGACGATTTTGAAACCGTCTCCCCTGAAGAGCAAGAACACTGTGTGGAATGGTTCACCAATGATCCATGTTGCCCTGCGCTCATCACGACACGCAGCCGAGTAGTTGGCGCGCGCAATGTTGCGATCGATGTGATGTCGACCTCAGAAGCGAACGAGTTCCTCGATCGCGTGATTCCCCAGACTCAGAACGTGCGCGTTTTCGAGGAGCTTGATCGAAGCCGGATCGTCGAAGCGGCCGAAGCGAACCCGCTTGTGATGCAATGGGTAATCGCGCAGATAGATCTGGCACAGCGGCCGGGCAACGTGCTGGACGATTTGGCGCGCGGCGAAGGCGATGCCGCGCAGCGGGTCTCTGATCGCTGGTTCAATTTGCCTCAGTTGGGCAACGATGGGCGCGACGCGTTGCTGGCGCTTTCGTTGTTTGTGCCCGACGCGCCGCGCAATGCTCTGGTGGAGGTCGCCGGGTTCGGCGACGATGAACGGCGCTTGAGCGAAGCGGTTAAGAGTCTCGCGGCCTTATGCCTTGTCGAGACTGCCAGCGCAGGAGGTAGGCTGGCCATCAGAGGACTGACTCGCGACTTGGCAAGAGACCGGCTGATAAAGGACGAACGCTCCTCCGAGTTCCGCCGCCGGTTTGTTGCGCACTTTGTGGGATACGCCGAATTACACTCGGAAACAACAAAGGAAGACTTCGATGCACTTGAGCCCGAGAAAGACAACATTCTGGGCTCGGTGGATGTCGCATTCGAGACTGCGGATTGGAGAAGCGTGATGCGGATAGCGTATGCGATAGGTCTCCCTACGACCGGCTTTCTTGGGTTGCGTGGTTATTGGGGTGAAGGAATGCGATGCAACAAACAGGCGCTCGAAGCGGCGCGCGTATTGCGGAGCAAAAGTGATATCGCTGCCTTTACACACAACCTTGCAGTAATGCACGCAGATCGTGGGGATCTGAATGCGGCGCGAGGGCTTTACAACGAAAGTTTGGAAATCGCAAAGAAACTCGACAACCAAAGCGGCATTGCAATCACGCTGCATCAGTTGGCTATGCTCGTACGCGATCAAGGTGAGATCGATGAAGCGCGGCGGCTTTACGGCGAGAGCTTGGAAATCAATAAGAAACTTGGCGACCAGAGCGGCATTGCCGGCACTCTGCATCAGTTGGCTACGCTTGCAAACGATCGAGGGGAGATCGATAACGCTCGGCGGCTTTACAACGAGAGCTTGGAAATCAACGAGAAACTCGGCAACTGGAGTGGCATTGCCAGTACGCTGCATCAGTTAGGCAGACTTGCGCAGGATCAAGGAGAGAGAGTCGAAGCGAGGCGGCTTTACAACGAGAGCCTAGCAATCAAACAGAAACTCGGCAATCAGAGCGGCATTGCCATCACGTTGCATCAGTTAGGCCGGCTGATCGAGGACGAAGGCGATTATGCGGAGGCCTCATGGTTGTTTCGTGAAGCATTGAGCATCCTTCAAAAACTCAAGTCGCCCAATGCGCAACTCGCACGGCGGTCGCTTGAGAGAGCCCAGAGCAAGATGAAGTAGCTCTGCGATACGGTCGATGACTGTTACGAATCGAGCGCGCGTCAAGTTTTCTTGCATTCGAATCCCGGAACGGGATGCCGGAGCCTAGCCACGGGTGAGTCCGCGAACCAGTGGTGCACTGCACGCAAGACGCCTGAACCCGCGAAGCGGGTGACGGTGGGTGGCCGTTGACGAACGCGGCATCGAGCATTGCCACGGATTATTTTTGTTCTCGATACGTTCGGCCAATCCAAAGCCGCCACCCGCTCCGCGGGTTCATGTCGCGCCTCCGATTCGCACTACGGGTTCGCGGACTCACCCGTGGCT
>DATNBZ010000145.1:0-27172 GCA_035607285.1 Blastocatellia bacterium
CGGCTACGATGGAAGAATGCCTCGGAGCCAGGCGACGATCGCCGAGATATTGAAGCAAACCGGTTACAGCACGTTTTACATAGGCAAGTGGCATCAGGCGCCGCCCGACGAAACCAGCGACTCCGGACCGTTCGATCACTGGCCGCTCGGCATGGGCTTTGAGCGCTTCTACGGATTTGTAGGCGGCGAAACGAATCAGTGGTTCCCCGATCTGGTTTATGACAATCACCGGATCGACCCCCCGCGCCGGCCGGGCTATCACCTGACTGAAGATCTGACCGACCGCGCGATTCAGTTCATCTCTGAACAGAAGCAGATCACTCCCGATAAGCCATTCTTTCTCAACCTGGCTTATGGCGCGGGGCACGCACCCCATCACGTCGCGAAGAAGTACATAGAGATGTACAAAGGCAAGTTCGACAAGGGATGGGACAAAGAGCGCGAAGAGACACTCGCGCGCCAGAAGAAGATGGGCATCGTGCCGGAGAGCACTGTGCTTGCGCCGCGCAATTCGGACGTGAAGCCGTGGGCCGAACTAACTTCAGACCAGCGACGCCTGTATGCGCGAATGGAAGAAGTCTTCGCAGGTTTCCTGACTCATTGCGACGAGAACATCGGACGGTTATTGGCTTTTCTCGAAGACCAAAGGCTGACCGAAAACACTCTGCTAGTGGTTGTCTCAGACAACGGCGCGAGTCAGGAAGGACGCGAGACAGGCACGTTCAATGAGAGTTTGTACTTCAATCAGATTCCCGAAAACGTCGAGATGGACATGAAGTTGATCGACGAACTCGGCGGGCCGATGACCTATCCTCATTATCCGCTCGGTTGGGCGATGGCCGGCAACACGCCGTTCAAGCGCTACAAACAGGAGACTCACGCCGGGGGCATTACCGATCCGCTGATAATTCAATGGCCAAAGGTCATCAAAGACAAAGGCGGACTTCGCAGTCAGTATCACCATATGATCGACATCACACCGACGGTTCTCGATCAGTTGAGCATTCAACAGCCTCGAGTAGTCAACGGCGTCGATCAGAGGCCGATGGACGGTCTGAGCCTCGCTTACACGTTCAATGATGCGAAGGCGCCGAGCAGACGAGAGTCACAGTATTACGAGATGCTTGGCCACCGTGCGATTTATTACAAGGGGTGGGTAGCAGTCACGATGCACGTGCGCGGCGAGGACTTTGATAAGGACCCGTGGGAGCTCTACAACGTAAGCGAGGACTTCTCGGAGAGCAATAACGTTGCGGCGCAGAATCAAGGCAAGCTTCGGGAGATGCTCGAACGTTGGTGGAGCGAAGCCGGCAAATACAACGTGTTGCCGCTCGACGATCGAGGAGTTATACGCTCGCTCGAGCAACCGGCGTTCAACCGTCCAGGCGCCATCGTCACCTACTATCCGGGCATGCCGGCGGTGCCCAGGGCTAACATGCTGAACTTCCGTAATCGTTCATACAACATCACCGCCGATGTGGAAATTCCTGCGGGTGGGGCGGAGGGTGTGCTGATGTCGTTGGGTGGACGCTTTGGCGGGTTCAGCTTCTTTGTTCAGAAGAACAGATTGAGCTACGCATACAATTGGGTTGGGCTCGAGCGCTTCACAGTGACTTCAACCGAACAGCTACCGACAGGGTCCGCGCAACTTCGACTCGAGTTCACAGCCAACGGTCCGGGCAGTGGCACTGCTGCGTTGTTCATCAACGACAAGCGTGTCGGCGAGGGAAAGATTGCTCGCCTCGTTCCAATAACCTTCGGATTAAGCGAAGGTCTGACCGTCGGTCGCGATCCTTCGACGCCGGTGACCGAAAGCTATCAGTCTCCGTTCGAGTTCACCGGTAAGATCAAGAAAGTGGTGATGGAGTTGAAGGAAGATTCAAAGCAGGCATCAACAAGCGGAGCCGAGCTCTTACATCTGGCGGACCATTAGTTCTCCGGCTTGAATGAGGAGCGCGTTAGCAGCCTTTCTGAGAGTTTGCTCAGGATGTAAACTAAAGTGGTCAAGTGGAACAGCTTTACGCCGTCAGACTTCGAATATGATTTTGAGAACGACAAGCTCGCTCAGCATCAAGTTACCTTTGATGAAGCTGTCGAATGTTTCTTTAGCGACTTTCAGGTGCGCAAGAACAAGAAGACGAAGTTTAAGGATCGGTATCAACTCATCGGTACGACCTTTGGCGGTCGTCGTCTCAAGATTATCTTCCAACTCAAGGACGACAATGTTGTCCGATTGATTACAGGATGGCCGTTATGAAATCGCGAAAGAAGCCACTTAAGAAGCAACTCACGGAAGAAGAAATAGACGAGATCGTAGAATCGCAGGCTGATGACGATTCAGCTTGGGGTAAACCGATTCAGGTTCGCAGAGTAAACACCGGCTCAATAGCATTACCTGCCGAGTTAGCCGCACGCGCAGCATTCCTCGCAAGGGTTCACAGAGAGAAAAATGTCAAAGACTGGGTGACGAGAGTCATCAGGGAGCGCGTGGAATTGGAGGAGGTTGCTTTTAATCAGGCCAAGCGCGAAATCTCGCTGCGGAGCGGTGCCTAAAGTGCAGAAATACGAAATCATTGTTCACTGGAGTCACGAGGATACGCTAGTCGTTGCTGAAGTTCCTGAACTTCCCAGGTGTATGGCTCACGGCAAGACGCAGGAAGAGGCTTTAGAGAATGTGAATCAGGCGATTGAATTGTGGATCGATACCGCGAAAGAGTTTGGAGATCGCATTCCAGAGCCTAAGGGAAGGCGACCAATGCTAGCGTAGGAAACATCCGCGTGGGACAGGGCGCTCGACCCGAGTGGGAGCCGCGATCTCATATATTGCTCTTGAGATCTTTGCAAATTGCAGGCCCACCTGGCCCTCGACCAGGTGCAAGGTTGCCGAATAGGAATTAGCTTTACAATCCCAATCGAAAGCGATACCTTCTTGCCAGCGTTCGGCTCAATAAGGGTTTAAGACCCACAACGAGGTGAAGCGTTCTCCTCATATGAGTCTGCGGGACGTTGTGGATAAGCCCGTACCCCAAGAGTTGCACCCGGCTGTAAGCAAGAAATGGAGGTTATTGAGATGGCACTATCTGAGACTGATCCAACACCAGACAAAATCACGCTACGGGAAGCCTACAATAAGATTAGGCCTTGGTACCAAAACAACAAAGATAAATGCAAAGCTCAAGATGCTTCGTATGCGCAAAAGAGTTTTGCGTTGATCGACAATCTCCCAAATGTAGAGAAACTGTCGGACCTGGAAGTCAGGGCAGTGTTAGGCGAAGTTATTTATGGAAACTTGGAATGGGCATATCACCAATCGGACGGAGAATACAAGATGGCAGCCTACGCGCATGCAGCTTTGGAACAGGCTGGCTTTCAGTTTTCTCTCGATGAAAGGGAAAGAGATGGCCTAAGACACAGTATTCTCTGGCCGTATCTATCCATAAATGGAAGCGCCTAGCCATGTGACGTGATTCTCTGTTCCATAAGAATGACGAATTGCAATTGCATGCCTGACCCTCAATTGATTTCTCGCTGAATTGTTGATCGCTTGCGCGCCGGACTGGTCGACCACGATCAACTTCTATAACCTTAGTTTAGTACGACGAAAGTTGAGGTCATCAAAACGCCTGACCCTAATGCAAGAAGAGATGGCATCACCATCGGCGGTTCGGTAGGTAGGATAGGTGATGGCAAGGACATCAGGAAGGCTATTATCGAGTTCTCCAATAGCCCAGAGTATCGACAGCTCTCCGCCTTCTACCGGCAGAAGTCTCTTTTCGAGGTATTGAATGTACACCGATCGGAAACCCGTCACAGCAACTTCATTGCCTGGCTCTTGAACCCGCAAGAGTTTCACGGCCTAGGTTCTCTAGCGCTTCAGAAGTTTCTGGATGTTTGTATGTTAGCCCTTTCCGAGAGCAAACAACATGAACGCCCAGGAATGCCTATATCCGTCTTTGAGGAGTTGACCGTTGGGGCAGCGTCCGTTTCGGAAGTTAAAGTCGAAACAGAAAAGCCCATAGGCAAGTATGGGCGAATTGACATCTATCTGACCGGCATCATTAGGGATTCAGGCGGAAGTTCTAGGAACTTCAATGTTCTGATTGAAAACAAAGTCGACTCGAGAGAACACGATTCCCAAACCGTGAAGTATTATGAGTGGCTGAAAGCAAATTCTCTTGCCGGCGATCTGTACCTGCTGGTTTATCTGACTCCATTACCAACAGTGAAGCTTGTTGAACTCGAGGAAGCAGAGTGCAGGTGCAAAGACTTCCTGCAGATCAACTACCAGTATCTCGTTGATTACTTGATTGAGCCAGCGATCTCTCTCACGGAGTCTGACCGCTCTCGTGCCTTCATGTCCGACTACATCAGGGCTCTTTCGGTTCCATCCGTTGAACGTGATGCCACACGCGATAACGAAAAAAAGGGGGACTTCATTATGGCAATATCGGAGCACGAACGGAGACTGCTTGCCGCGTTCTGGGAAAAGCATCGTTCCCTTCTGGTGGCGGCGTTCTATGCATTCAGCAGCGATCCCAATCAAGATGAAGACGCGCGAAAGATCGCCGATAGAGTGGTCACCCTGAGCACCAAGGACTTCAGTCCGTACGCAGTAATGTTTGATGGAAAGGAGGTAGTTCGTTGCCCGAAGAAAACGTCTGTGGGACGAGAGGTTGTCAGAATCCTTCTGCAAGCGGGATTGTCCGAGGGCGAATTTACCACGCTAAGAAACGACAAATCATCTGGTTTTCTGTTACTCAAGAAGGATGTAGAGATCCTAGATACAGAGAGAAAGCCGAATCGTTATCGCTTGGGTCATGAGGAACCGCTAAATTACCGCGGTGAGCAATACTATGTTTCCGGGAACTGGGGAGAGCCCAACATTCCGAGGTTCAACAGATTTTTGGCCGAGCACTTTCCTCGAGTTGAACTCAAGAGACAAAGTGCCGAATCATTGGCTGCAAGCGACGCAGGCGAGCCCATCGACTGAGGCGTACTTTATACAGTTCACTCATACCTGAGCGCGTCGATTGGGTCCAACCTAGACGCCTTCATTGCCGGCCACATTCCAAACCCCAATCCGATTCCAACCGAAACGCTTATTCCAGCAATCGGGGCCCACGCCGGTACGTAAACCGGTAAGATCAGATTTACTAACAAACTCAAGCCCCAGCCAATTCCTATTCCCAGCAAGCCGCCCGAACCTGTGAGCGAGATCGCTTCGATCAGGAACTGTCGCAGTATGTCGCGGCGACGCGCGCCGATTGCTTTGCGAACGCCGATCTCTTTTGTGCGCTCGGTTACTGACACAAGCATGATGTTCATCACACCTATGCCTCCGATCAACAGGCCGACGCTGGAAATCGCAAACATAAGAATTGCGATGCCGCCGGTGATGGCATGAAACTGATCCGCGATCGCATCCGGAGTCGAAAGACCGAAGTTGTCTTTCGCGTCATAAGCCACTCCGCGCCTTCGACGCAGCAGCGAGCGTATTTCGTCCTCTGCCTGGCTCAGCTTGCCTTCCGCGGCCTGGGCCATAACGAAATGGTCCTTCTCGGCCGGGAACATTTTCTTCATCGATTCATAAGGAACGTAGACCGCGCGATTCTGATTGCCGCCGTCATTCTCGCCCGTAAAAAAGTTCTCCTGCTTCTCGACGACTCCGATTACGGTGAAGGGCTTGTCGTTTACGATGATCTCCTTACCCAGCGCCTGCAGGTGAGGGAAAAACTTGTCGGCGATGTCATTGCCGATCACGCACACATCTGCACGATGCTGGTTCTCGACTTCGGAGAAGAAACGTCCTTCGCCGATGTGCACCGAAGACATGCGTTCGTAGTCGGTGGTCGTTCCCTGAACCTGAGTCACGTACAGCTCCTGGTCCTGGTAGCGGACCTTTTGAACATCGTCTGGACTGAGGAACGGAGCTACGTATGTGACCGATGGGCACTGTTCCCGAATTGCCAGGGCGTCTTCGTAGCTGATCGGCTTGCGCATGCGCTCCTCCGGCGTGAGCCGGCCGGTGTGAATGCCCGGGTCGAATTTATAAATAAAGACGGTATTGGTGCCGAACGATTCGATGTCCTTCTTGAACTGCTGGTCGAGGCCGGAGATAAATGACGCGATGACCATTACAGTCACGGTGCCGATGACGACGCCCAGCACGGTCAGGAAAGAACGAAACTTGTGCGCATGCAGCGTCGCGAACGCCATTCGGAAGCTTTCAGTTGTGTCTTGTTTGCTCATATCAATTCTTCTTGGACTGCGGCGAGCGTTTTTTGCGCGCCGCTTTTGCTTGATCGAACAGTCAAATCGAAAGCGGCGCGCAAAAAACGCTCGCCGCAGTCCAAAGTCAGTCTGCTCGAAGCGCCTCGATGGGATCCAGCTTAGCCGCTTTCCATGCTGGGTATATTCCAAAAAACAGACCGATGCTTGCCGACACCGTCAGCGCCATAAACGTCCAGAAAATCGGGAGAGAGGTTGGCATCGAGAACAGCATCGTCACCAGCTTACCCAACCCATACGCGATGCCGACGCCGATGCATCCCCCTAATAATGACAGAACCGTAGACTCCGACAGGAATTGCCGAACGATGTCGCGGCGTTTCGCGCCAAGCGATTTGCGAATACCGATCTCGCGCGTTCGTTCGGTCACCGACACGAGCATGATATTCATGATGACGATGCCCCCGACCACCAGCGCTATCGACGTTACGCCGATCGCTACGATCGAGATCGTTCCAAAGATTCGCTCGCGCAGACTGTTGAGCGCATCGGACGTGACGATGCCGAAGTTATCCGGATCGTTGTAGTTCAGATGACGCCTGGCGCGCATCACAACCCTGACTTCGTCCTGAGCGCGCTCGACGGATTCGGGCCCGATTGCCGCGACCCTGATCCCTATCGAGCCGCGAGAACCGTAGATGTTCTGATAAGTCGACACCGGCATGATGACGAAGTTGTCCCGAGGGTTTCCGAAAACGGTTCCGATCTCCTGGGCGACTCCTACTACTCGGAAGGGGAGGCCTTCAATCTTGATTTCTTTTTCAAGCGGATCGACGCTTGGGAATAACTGATTGGCCACGCCGTACCCGATGAAGCACGCGTACCGTGAATGCTCCTCTTCGGTCGCAGTGATGTACCGTCCTTGATCGACCTTGGTCGTGTCGATGTCGATCATATTCGATGTGACACCCATGATCTCGATGTCCTGAAGAGTTTGCGTATCGCGTTTTATGTCCCCGCGCCGGCGCATTACTGCTGCGGCATCTCGAACGTATGACGGATGCTCCATGATCGCGCGCATATCGTCGAGCTTGATGTCTTTGTTCTTCTTGTTGCGGTCCATCCATTCCTGGAGGCTGGTGACGATGCCCATCTTGTTAACGACGAAAGCGTTCGATCCGAGATCGGCGATCTTGTCGTTGAAATACTTGTTGAATCCCTCGACCATCGACACTACGACTATTACCGTCGCAACTCCGAAGATGATCCCAAGCAGCGTCAGGAATGAACGGAGTTTGTGCGCCAGGATTGCGCTGAGTGCAAGAGTGACCGATTCATAAAACTTCATCTTATGATTCCGTTTCGTTTGAACTTTGAGGAGTTCCCCAATTTGGCTTAACGAAAACCGCCTCGATAAGTTCTAAGCTTTTTCGCGCTAAAGAGTTCACAACACAACAACATATACGCACATCCGCTCTGCGGAGGGTGCATATGCCTTCTGTCTTCAAACGTACCGGTGCGCTGAGGCATTAACAGCTTAGTTAGTAGTCCGGCCTTCAGGTGGAAGTTTGGTAGTGATGTTCGGGTTATTGGGTTGTGACTAGTAACGTGTGGTCATCCTTCGCGTGCTTTGCGGTCCTTTGCGTCTTTGCGCTGAGTATCGGGTCTTACTACTTCCATACTCAACGCAAAGATGCAAAGGACCGCAAAGCACGCGGAGCTTATTAAGCAACGCGGTGATGGTCGGAGATCAAGTACTGACTTCATCGGCTGGTCGTTTGCGCGAAGCGTGCCGGCGCAACGCTCGCGCGATGCGCTGTGATGTAACCGTCAAGTGCTTGGGCGCACGAACCGGAAACAAAAGCGAAACCAGCCGCTCCTTCTTCTTCTGGAGACGCTCAGCAGCCTGAAGCATATCGCTGCTTTCGCCAAGATGCTGTTTCAGGAATTCACGATCAGAGACAATCGTGATGATCTCTTCTTCAAGCGCTTCCAGATCGTGCCAGTCGCCTATACGATCCTGCAGGCTGCGTAACCATGCCAGCGCGCGCGACGCGTCGCCGTATCCCATCTGCATCACGATTTCCAGTAGATATCGAACTCGCTTGGCTGCAATTCGCAGTTGATGTAAATCGGCCGGGTCGGTCGTGGGATGACTCTGCGCAACCAGCGCTTGAAACTCCGAAAGCCTCTGATCGAGACGGCCGGCAGCATAACCCGCGACGTTCTGTTCATCGATCGCGCTCAAGAGGTTTGAACCAGTGATTACAGGAACCGCTTCGAGCTGACCAGGGTCGGTTACCGCGAGAGGGGCCGTGACTCCGAGGCGCAGGCTGAGTCTGTCGATGTCAATCTGTTCGAGGAATCCTCTGACCTCGGCCGCGGTGTGCGCGCGCTGCTCCTGCAACTTCGCCGTCACGAGCTGAATCTGTTCGCGGCGGGCACGGCCCCTGATCGCCGTTTCCCTTTCAAGCATTTCGAGAAAGACGTCGTAGTTCCGCACCAGCGAAAGCGCGCGTCTCCAATTTCGCAGCCGCCTCTTGAGCCTTCGCACGCTCATCTCATGCTCGAGCAGGTCGAGCGAGGCCTGAAGCCTTCGAGTTGCGACACGCATCTTGTGGACGGCCTCGACGTTCATCGTCGCCAGAACGCTGGAGTGATGAGTTCGCAGGTGTTCCAATTGGCGAGTGATGATCTCGGGCAGGGTTCTGCTCTGCTTTTTCTCCGGCTGCTCGTCTGAGGGGATGTCCGGCGTAGTAGGCGGCTCGGCGGCTCGCTTGCTGGAAAGACCTTTTTCGGCTTCTACCATCGGTTCCGATCTCGATTGCGGATGCAACTTGAGCTTACTATCACAGCCTTGTCTCAGCAACTTTGGGCGATCCAGAGGTCAGGAGTCAGAGGTCAGAAGTCAGAGGTCAGAAGTCAGAGGTCAGAAGTCAGAGGTCAGAAGTCAGTACTCTGAACGCCCGGTTACTCTGAACGCCCGGTTACTCTGAACGCCCGGTTACACTATAATGCTAAGCTGGCTGACCGTGACTTCAAGCAGGACGCGATGGACATTCTACGACTGGATCTGAATAAGGCCACTCCCGATCTGCCGACCGCCGGCGAGTTGCGGTTCCAGGTAGCGCTGTTGGCCGCAGTGGCGGCTGTCAGCGTGAGCTTCATCGCGCGATTCGTGTTTGGAGCACCACTCGTCCCGGAGCTGATGGCCCAGTATGTTTTTGCGACCGCGCCGATCTGGGTCGTAGAAATAGTGGTTGGAATGCTTGGCCCTTTCGGCAAGCACCTGGGATTCCTGGGCTGCACCGTTCTCTATCTCCTGGCCTTGATCGGCCTCGGGGTGGTCTATCTTCGTTACTCGAAGGTGAGCCGCGCGTCGATTGCGAGTCGCGCTTCGCCATTCGCGTTCTCGTTGCTTGTCTGGGCGGCGACGGGTCTGTTGCTGCTTCCAATTCTGGGGGACGGCGTCTTTGGAAGCCATCTCCAACAGGGAACTGTCTTCACATCAATTTCACTTTTGGTTTCGCACGCGATTTACGGGGCGGCGCTTTTGTTTGCGACTGCGCAGTACATCGAGCGGCCGATGACCGCCGCAGCTCCGGGCAGGATCATCAGCCGCCGTCGTGTCGTCAGTGGAGTCGGCTATGCAGTGCTCGCGGTAGGAGTCTACGACATCGCGAGTTCGCTTCTGGGGTCGTGGTTTCGCTCGGGGTCGGGCCGAGTCAAAGGCGGCACCGGGGTGTTTCCCGAGATCGATGGTCTCGCAATGGAAATAACACCGACCCGTGATTTCTATCTCGTATCAAAAAATGCGTTCGATCCCGCAGTTGATTCGCGCAGATGGAATCTGGAAATCACGGGCATGGTCGACAATCCGCTCTCTTTTACTTATGACGAAATAAGAGCGCTCCCTTCAGTCGAGCAGTACGCGACGCTCGCCTGTATCAGCAACGAAGTAGGCGGCGATCTGATTGGCACCACTCTGTGGAAGGGAGTGCGGCTCGCAGACATTCTCAAACAAGCCGGGCTCCGAACCGGCGTCGTCGACATCCTGCTGCGCGCGAGTGACGATTACACCGACTCGATTCCACTCGAGCGCGCGATGGCCGACGGCACGTTGCTTGTTTACGCGATGAACGGCGAACAGCTTACACCCGAGCACGGCTTTCCGCTGCGGCTGCTTGTCCCGGGCATCTACGGAATGAAGAATGTGAAATGGATTACGCAAATCGAAGCGGTGGATTTCGATTTCAAGGGCTACTGGCAGAGGCGCGGTTGGGATGATCGCGCCGAGTACAAGACGATGTCGCGCATTGACGCTCCGGCTCACACGGTGAGAGGCGAGGCGACGATTGCCGGATTTGCATTCGCCGGCGATCGCGGGATCACCAAGGTTGAAGTATCAACCGACGGCGGAAGGTCCTGGGAGCAGGCCGATATCAAGCAAGCGTTGTCGCCTTATACGTGGGTGTTGTGGCACAAGCAATGGACTCCCGCACAAGCCGGCAAGCACCTGCTCGTCGTGCGAGCGACCGACGGGCGTGGAATTGTTCAAACTTCTCAACTGGCGCCTCCTGCTCCGAGCGGCTCGTCGGGACATCACGCCGTCAACACTAATTCGGATTGAAGAGCGACAGGAGAATGCAGACTTACCGGTTAGAACTGATATGTCCGTGTTCCCTCATCCTAAGCCACGCGGTCGGTTTGAAATGATAAACACTAGTCCTCCACTTTCGCGCGGGCCCGATCGACACGTGCGCCGGGACAGGGGGACTGTGACTTGCTACACTGGCTCTAGGCTTGGCACACTTCGGGATTCGACTTACCGCTTTCATCGAGCGAGACGATGTCCGTGCGCAACTTACTTAACCTGATCTATCGCGACTTGTTCCTTTAGACAATGGCAGCAGCGCGGAATCGAGTTCGTGTTCGGCGAGCACCATCCGCGCAGGAGAAGACTTGAGCGAGAAGAGGACAATGACAAGTAAGCGGCGGCTCCCTGTCCGTTCAAAAGGCGTTGATGACGTGGCCGCTCGGTATCGTCAAAGTCTGCGCCAGCGAGTCGGTACGGTGCGCATCGTCGGCGAAGAGCACTCGCACCCGCTCGAAAAGGTCTTCGTGGAACTGAGTATCATCGAAGAATTTAGGAATCCGCGCTTTGAATCCGCAGGGCCATACATCATTTGGGCTGAACGCTTGGAATCACACGCCGTGCCCGCAGACGATAGCCGTTCGCCGGGCGAACTCGAACCGAAGCCAAAGGTCAAGCGCGCGGTCAAGCCTGACGAGTTGTTGCGCGCAGGTGTGCGTGCGGTAGTCGTCGGCCAACCTGGTTACGGCAAGACGACGCTGCTGAAGTATCTCGCGCTGAAGACAATGGACACGCCGCGCCTGCCGGTGTTTATTGAACTCAAGTCGCTAGACAAATCCGATTTCAAGAAGGCGAGTTGCACTTTACCTGACTTGCTATATGCCAAAGCCATCCAGCCATTCATGCAGCGTGATACGGCGGGGACGAAGCGTTCCGATGAAGCGGAGACCAAACGATTCAAGACGGAGTTTCTTGCGCGACTGGATACGGGCGAAGCAACGATCTTAATCGACGGACTTGACGAAGTATGCGGCGCGAAGTTCTTCGCCAAGTTATCGCTGCTGCTCGATCACTTCATATCTGCCACACATTGTGACAACGTCATTATTGTCTCGACCCGGCCTTACGCTTTGCAGAAGCGGTTCGCCGAGATGAAAGAGATGGAGATTGCGCCCCTCAATGCGCGACAAGCCGAAGCATTCGTCAAGTACTACTACGAAGAAGATGCGTCGACGCGTCCTCTCTTGCAGCGCCTGCGCCAAGGCGGAGGACTAAACGACCTGGCGCGCGTGCCGTTTCTGCTCGGGGTCCTGTGTGAGTTGTATCGCCGCAATCAACAAGTGGTCGAGAACCGGCTACAGCTTTATGAGCAGATCGTCTTGCGGCTGGCCGTACAACTCGATCTTGACAAGTCGCTGCCGTATTCGCGCTTTAAGATCAGGGACAGAGACGGCACGCTCAAACTCGACTTCCTAAAGTGGCTCGCCTGCGAGCGAATGCTGCTGGGTGACGATCGAACGGCAGACAGCGGCTGGGGGTCGCGACTGGCCTTCACTGCCGATGAGTTGTTGGCCAGGGCAAAGCAGTTCGTTAGCAAGAACAACTTATCGGCAAGATATGCACCGCACGAACTGGCCGATGATGTGATATTGACGCCGCTGCTGCGCGAAGTCGGGCCGCGAGTTTATGCCTTTGCGCATTTCACGATTCAGGAATACCTCGCGGCAAAGTCACTGGTCGAGCGTGACGACTGCGAAGCGGTTTTGTGCCGCAATTATTTCAATACGGCGATTGTCGAATGGGAAGTGTTGCCGATGGCGCTTGGCTTGTCAGCAAGGGCGGCGGCACTCTTTGTGGCGCTTGGTCAATTGCCGGAGTCGTTGAACTACGCCAGCCTGCGGCTCTGCACTCGCGGCCTCGGCTACGGCGCAGTGGTCAGTGAGCAATGGCTTGCCTCTGTCCTCGACCCACTAGTTGAATTTATCACTGACGAAGACAGCCAAGGGTTTCCATACCGTGAATCCATCATGCGCAGTCTCTCCGCTGCAAGCGGGCGATCATCGGATTTCGTCACCGCAAGTCTCATTTCCTTTCTGACACATAAGAACACCATTGCGCAACGGAACGCGGCAGAGGCATTGGGTAAGATAGGCAGTGAGCAGGCGGTGACGGCGTTGCTTGCAGTATTTCAGATGAAGGATGAAACCGGCAGTCTCCGACAGGAAGCCGCGAAAGCATTAGGCGAGATCGGCGGCGAACCAGCGATGGCGGCATTACTTGCGGCGCTGAAAGATGAGGAAAGCTATGTGGGATGGAGTGCAGCAGATGCATTGGGCGAGATCGGCAGCGAGCAGGCCGTAGCGCCATTGCTTGCTGCGTTATGGTGTGGAAACTGGGCTATGCAAGAGCATGCGGCAGAGGCATTGGGTAAGATCGGCAGCGAGCAAGCTGTGGCGGCACTACATACGGCATGTTGGCGTAAAAACGGCCATTTGCGAGGGACGGCAGCGACGGCATTGGGCAAGATTGGCGGCGAGCAAGCCGTGGCCGCGTTGATTGAGGTATTGGATTATGGAGACTTCTATGCGGGAACTAGCGCAGCAGAGTCCTTGGGTGAGATTGGCGGCGAGCAAGCCGTGGCGGCTTTGCTTGCGGCGTTGAAGGAGCAAGAAGGCATGGTGCAGCAGTACGCGGCAAAGGCACTGGGTAAGATCGGCGGCGAGCAAGTGGTAATGGCATTGCTTGCCGCGCTGATGGATGAAGACGCTTATGTGCGAAGGAGTGCGGCAACGGGATTGGGGGCGATAGGCAGCGAGCAAGCCGTGGCACCATTGCTTGTCGCGCTGATGGATGAACACAGCGAGGTGCGAGGGAGAGCGGCAGAGGCATTGGGCAAGATCGGCAGCGAGCAAGGAGTGGCAGCTTTGCTGGCAGTGTTGAAGGATGAAGACGCCTATGTGCGAGGGAGAGCGGCAGAGGCATTGGGGGCGATAGGCTGCGAGCAAGCAGTGGCACCATTGCTGGCAGCGTTGAAGGATGAAGACGCCGATGTGCGATGGAGAGCGGCAGAGGCATTGGGCGAGAATGGCGGCCAGCAAGCAGTGATGGTATTGCGTTCGATGTTATCGAATGAGAGTCACGCAGCAGGGTGGGACGCAACCGCAGCATTAGGTAAGATAGGCGGCGAGCCAGCGGTGCCTGCATTACTTGAGGCGCTAAACCATCAAGACAGCTATGTGCGAAGGGATGCGGCTCAAGGGCTGGAAAAGATCAAACACCGAGTGTTGGCTGCGGGATTGCTGAACGCACTTTCTGACAAGAACCCGGTTGTGCGGCAGAAAGCGGCGGAGGTAGTCGGTTACTACACGGAGGCGGACGGCGTGGCTGAAGAACTATCACGCTTGTCCACTGATGACCCCACGGATGCGGTCAAGGCTGCGGCCACGCAGGCGCGCAAAAGGTTCATTCGCAAACTCCGGCTATGGGGTAAGGACGTTGCTGCTCCGGCAAACGACAAAGAACCTGCGCGCGTGAGGCCAATCGTGGAGACGGGGGCCGCCGCCAAAGCGCAGCTCGATGCCGAACGCGAGGCGCTGATTCGCGCTAAATACGAAGAGACACTGCGGGAGAAGAACTCTAACACGAAAGGTAAGGCGCTCGAAGAACTGTCCGCCGCGCTCTTTGCCAGCATCGAAGGCTTCACCGCCGAACGCAACCGCGCAACGGCGAGCGAAGAAATTGACGTCGTCGTTCGCAACGAGCGCGGCGATGCGTTCTGGAGCAAAGAGAGCCAGTTGATCCTGATCGAATGCAAGAACCGGCAGTCCAAGCGCGTAGGCAAGAGCGATATCGTTCTCTTCCAGGCAAAAATTAGGAATCGCGGCCGCCATTGTCATCTCGGCTTCCTGATCTCCACCAGCAACTTCGCCGACACGATTGAAAAAGAGATGCTTCGCGAATCGCAAAGCGACATCCTCGTCGTGCCGATCAACGGCAACCAGCTCCGCACCCTCGTCGAGTCCGACAAGCGCCAGGAGCTGCTGAAACAATTCGTCATAAGAGCGACATTGGTTTAGAGAGGGATTTCGGTGGCGCATGTCATCGCCGCGAAAGGGCTGAGAAAAAAGTGCTTGACCCTGGAACCGGCTCCAGAGTCTATAATCGGTCGAAGGTGAATAAGTGAAGGAAGCGGCTCCAAACCAAAAGTATCTGCGATCCACGGAACTGGCCCGGCTGGCCGGTGTGAGCACGGACACCTTGAGGCATTACGAGCGCAAGGGGTTGCTTCTGCGGCCGCGCCGATCAACGAACGGCTATCGCGAATATCGCGCGAGTGATCTCGATCGAGTACGGCTTGTCAGGGCCGCGCTCGGAATCGGTTTCTCTCTGGCCGAACTGGCTCGCATCCTGAGCGTGCGTGACCGAGGCGGCGCGCCCTGCCATCAGGTGAGAGCGCTCGCGGGGACTAAGCTTGCGGAGATTGAGACTCAACTCGACGAGCTTGCGACGCTGAGGGACGAACTGCGCAGGCTGTTGAAGAACTGGGACGCGGTTTTGGCGAAGAAATCACCTTCCGAACGCGCGGGTCTGTTGGAGCTGCTGGCGGCGAAACCGGAGTCCGACAAGCTGCCAGCTTGTCGCTGAATGTGTAATCGGAACCATAAAACAACGACAAGCTGCCAGCTTGCGGACGAAAGAGTTAATCGGAACCAGAAGACAACGACAAGCTGACAGCTTATCGGACGAAAGGGAGACTCAATGGTAAGGATGAAGAATTACTTTGTGCGTTTGTTAGCAGTGTTGCTGTCTTTGGCGTTCGTCGCCACAGCTCAGCAGCCGACCGATCAACATCACAATCATAAACAGCGTGGCGATGGCGTGAACGAACGCGGCGATCACGCGATGGGGTTCAGCCACGAAAAAACCACTCATCATTTTCGCCTGACTGCGGAGGGCGGATCGATCGAAGTTATCGCCAACGATCCCGGCGACGCCGCAAGCCAGGAGATGATCAGGACCCACCTCTCTCACATAGCAAAGATGTTTAAGGAGGGAGACTTCAGCGCGCCGATGTTTATTCACGGGGAAGCGCCGGCCGGCGTGCCTGTGATGAAGCAATTGAAGGCTGATATCAGTTACACATTTGAATCGCTCGATGGCGGCGGCAGAGTTCGGATCGCCAGCGCCAACCCGAAAGCAGTAGAGGCGATTCACGCGTTCCTTCGTTACCAAATCAAAGACCACCAGACCGGCGACTCGGTTGAGTTAGACAAGCAGGCGTCGGCTGAAGCGGGCCACTCTTGCACCGCAATGAAAGGGAAGTGCCCGTTTGCCGGGCAACAACGCTCGTCTGCTAATAAACACTAGGCACCCTGTAAATTCAGGATGACCGACAAGCTAACCCGTGTTACTATGCCGCTTCTATGGCGGTCCGAACGGTAAAAGTTTTTCTATCACATAGCAAACAGGACAAATGGTTGGCGAGTCAGATAGCCCGCCGAATAACTGACTGCGGGGCAACTACGTTTCTAGACGAGACTGACATACCCAGCGGCGCGAACTTCAAGGAGATCATCAACCGCGAGATTTCAGAGTGTCAGGAACTAGTTGCCCTTTTCACTCCCTGGTCGGTACAGAGGTTCTGGGTATGGGCTGAAGTCGGCGCTGCCTGGGGACAGGGCAAACGAGTTGTTGGTGTCTTATATGGGCTTAGTATTGGCAAGCTCGAGAAAATAGGTGGCAGCCGGGCTGTGTTAGAAGATATAAATATTCTTGACCTTAATGATTTTGATCGATATTTGTATGAACTAGAAAAACGAGTTAAGGGGAGAGGAGATGCCTAAGGTCTTTATTTCATACAGCACCAAGGATACGGCTTTTGCGGCACGGCTTGAGAGGTTGCTGCATGACGGAATGATTGGCTTTCTCGATCATAGCGACATTGCTGCGGGAGCGAGTCTGTCCGGGCTGATCCGAGAAGAGATGAACGGAGCCAGCGCGGTTCTGGTCCTTCTGTCAGAAGACGCAGTGAAGAGCAATTGGGTCCCGTTTGAGATCGGTCTGGCTCAAGCTTTAGGAAAGCCCATAATCCCAATATTGCTTCCGGCAAGCGATCTGGATGAGTCTGCTTTAGACCTGGTGAAGGGCTATCGGGTAATTGATGCTCGTAAGAAACCGATTCAACAAGTCGCTGAAGAGATTAACTCCGCCTTAGAGCTACAGCCTGCCTAACTAGCTTCAACCCTAAGGCACATCGTTGAGCAATCCTCGATAATGAATCGCCTCAACCCCGGCACCTGCGCTGTCCGACATGCACAACTCTTCAAATAAAAAACGCGCGACCCGCGGAAATCGCACCCGAGACAACAAGCTGGATCCGAGTCAATCAACGGCCCGCTTCGTTTATCCGTTCACGGCAATCGTCGGCCAGGAAGAGATGAAGCTGGCTCTCCTGCTGAGCGTTATCGATCCCCATATCGGCGGCGTCATCATAATGGGACATCGAGGAACGGGTAAGTCGACCGCGGTTCGATCGCTGGCCGATTTGCTTCCGCCCATCGAGAAGGTGAAAGGTTGCGTTTTCGGCTGTGACCCGGAACGCCGAAATGAATTATGTCAGGACTGTTCTCATAAGTTTGGACACGATGCGCGGATCGCGACCGAGCGCGGCGCGGTTCCTGTAGTCGAGCTTCCGTTGGGGGCGACCGAAGATCGAGTATGCGGAACGCTCGACATCGAACGCGCTCTGGTCGAGGGGGTGAAGGCGTTCGAGCCGGGATTGTTGGCGCGCGCGAATCGCGGCTTCCTCTACATCGATGAAGTCAATCTGCTCGACGATCACCTGGTGGATGTGCTCCTGGACGCGGCGGCATCGGGACGCAACGTCGTCGAACGCGAAGGCATTTCTGTGACTCACCCATCGCGCTTCGTGCTTGTAGGATCAGGCAATCCTGAAGAGGGTGAATTGAGACCCCAGCTTCTCGATCGCTTCGGGCTCTATACTCAGATCACAACCATTACCGATCTCGATCAGCGCGTCGAAATAGTCGAGAGACGCGAGCGCTTCGACGACGATCCGGTAGCTTTTAAGTCGGCGACGGCAAACGACCAGGATCAGCTTCGGCGGCGAATCACGCGAGGCAGGAATCTCCTTCACCGCGTCGAGACCGACCGCGCTCTTCTGATGCAGATTGCGGAGTTGTGTGTGTCGCTTAACGTCGATGGGCATCGCGGCGAGTTAACGATCGCACGCTCGGCTCGCGCTCTGGCCGCATTTGAAGGGCGAACGAAAGCGACTCTCGACGACGCGCGAAGAGTTGCGGTGATGTCGCTGCGTCATCGCCTCCGCCGAGATCCGCTCGAGACTGTCGACAGCGGCGCGCGCATCGAACAGGCGCTTGGCGCGATCATCCCAGCGCGACCGGCTACCAAACTAATGGCCGCCATTCGGTAATCGCAATGTCTAAATCCAAGGTTCAGGGTTCAGAGTTCGTGGTTCAGGGTTCAGAGTTCGACCTAACAAACCCTGAACCAGGAACTCGGAACTCGGAACCTATCTTGGCCGGACACGACGCAGCAAAGCGCGCGCTGTTGCTGCTTGCGGTCGAGCCGGAGTTACGCGGCGCAATCATCGCGTCCGACAGCGGCTCGCCGAACAGCGTTCTTGCGCGAGCGTTCGTGTCGACTTGTGGGGGCGTCCCTCCGTGGGCGCCCCTTGTCAGAGCATCAAACCACGGTGGCGCAGTGAGGGGCGCCCACGGAGGGACGCCCATACATGGTCAGTTCGAGCATGGTCAGTTCGAGCCTGGTCAGTTCGGGCCTCAGACGATCGAGCTTCCGCTCGGCGTCACTGAAGACCGCGTGCTTGGCGGGATAGATCTCGAGCGAACCCTGAAAACAGGGAAGCGGCAAGTGTCTCGAGGACTTCTTGCGGAGGCCGACGGACAGGTGCTCTACGTCGACAGCATTAACCTTTTGCAGCCGGAGATCGCGACTCACCTCGCTCACGCGCTCGACTCTCGCCGCGTGTTTGTCGAACGCGAGTCGGTGAGCGCGACTCACTCCGCTGACTTCGTCCTGATTGCTACCTTCAATCCTGTCGAGGGCGAAGCGAACGCATTGCTCCGCGATCGCGTCGGTTTGATAGTGGAGTCGTCGACGGATAGCTCAGCCGATCAGCGAGCCGATATCATCGAACGTGATTTTCGATTCGAGAGTGACCCGGCCGGCTTCGCAGAAGAGCTCGCCTTTGAGACTGCTCAGATCAAGCAAGCTATCGAAGCCGGGCGAGAGCGCTTGCCGGGCGTTCACGTATCAAATGAACGCCGCCGGCAAATCGCGCAGATAGCGATGAGGCTGGGAGTCGAAGGAAACCGCGCCGACTTGTTTGCTGTGAAAGCGGCGCGCGCAAATGCGGCGCTGGCCGGTCGAGATGCAATTGAGGACGAGGATATCGTAGTAGCAATCCAGCTTGTGCTCGCGCCACGAGCCACTGCGGTTCCCCGCGAGGAAGCACCGGCGGAAACTCAGCCGGACGCTTCGCAAGACGCCGACCGGAATAACGAGTCGGAGAATCATGAGAGCGCAGATTCATTCTCTGCCGGTATCGAGGATATCGTCATAGCGGCGATTGATTCGCGCGTGACGAAAGACGTGATCGCAACCGTCCAGGAAAAATCCCGTGCGTCTCATTCGGGCAAGCGCTTAAAGGGCCGAACCTCGACTCGGGGGCGTTATGTCGGCAGCAGCCTTCAACGCAATCGTGACGCGAGAGTTGCGATTGATGCGACGCTGCGAGCCGCCGCGCCACTCCAGCGCTGGAGGAGGCTTGCGGACTTGCAGGTTGAAGGGCCGGACGATGAAAAGGGAATGACGCCGGCAACGCGCATCGTTCACCGGGTCAAGGTTCAACCGAGCGATCTTCGCTACAAACGATTCAAGCACCGATCAGGAATCATGTTTATCTTTGCCGTCGACGCGAGCGGCAGCATGGCTCTTAACCGGATGGCTCAGGCAAAGGGCGCGCTCACTCGGCTTCTCAGCGAGGCTTATCTTCATCGAGACAAGGTCGCGCTAATAAGCTTTCGCGGATCCGGCTCGGAGGTCTTGCTGGCTCCGACGCGAAGCGTTGAGCTTGCCAAACGATTGGTTGACGCAATGCCGGCCGGAGGCGGAACGCCTATCGCTGCCGGCGTGCTGAAGGCTATCGAAATTGCGCGGCACGCACGGCTTCAAGGTCTTTCGCAGGCTGTGCTCGTGCTGTTCACGGACGGACGGGCGAACGTGCGCTTGCGCAACGGGCGAGCGATTGAGGATGAGTTAGAACAGATCGGAGTGTTGCTGCTAACAGAGGGAATCTCAACAGTCGTCGTCGATACAAAGGCGAGGTTTCTTTCCAATAGCGAAGGTCGTGCGCTTGGCAGACAGCTCGGGGCCCGCTACTTATGTCTGGCTCAATCGAGCAGCGAAACTGCATATCGAGTTGTGCGCGATGCGGCGAGGGACTCGGTAGTGGGGTGATAGTGTGCTGCTCGCTCACATTCGCGTTTCTCCTCTGGGTCCTCGGCGTCCTCTGCGGTTGATTCCGAGCCACTGAGCAGGAAAAACCGCGGAGGGCGCCGGGGACGCAGAGGACTGCTTGCTAGAAACACGCTAATACCCCACTACCAGGGACTCACGCACTTTAGTCTTTGACAAACGTTGATGTTAGGATTCAGCGAGGTAGTAGTGAACGTGCCGCTCTTGCCACAAAGACACCAAGACACGAAGCCGCACAAAGAAAAACTTTGTGGAGCTTCGTGTCTTGGCGCCTTTGTGGCGAGACTCTTCTCAAATGGATAGCAATTCAGTCAACAACGAACGCGATCGCCGGGTGCTGGAACTCTACGAGAAGGTCCTCGAGATAGAGCAGCGGTTGATCCCGACGGGCTTGCACGTATTCGGGCAGGCGCCTGACGATCCGGAGCTTGGCGATCTGCTGAGAATGGTCGCGTCGTTCGATAGACCAGAACTGGATATAAGATCATTGCCCGATCTGGTTGCCGCGGGACTCGGGTTAGCGGATTACGCCGCGTTGCTCAAAGAGAGCGCAGTTTCTGAACAACGTCTTCGCGAACGTGAAGAGGTCGAAGCTATCGTTCGCAATGCGATTGAGTCTTTCCTTGATCGCCGCGAGGCCGGGATTGAAGCAGCGATCGATTTGTTATCGGCTGAGGCATCGGTTCCCGGCGAGCAATCGAGAAAAGTGTTCGCTCTGCTCGCCAATATCCGCGAGCAACTCGAGAACAACCGCGAGCTTGACGGATTGACCCGCGCCTTACGAGGCGAATACATCGAACCCGGTCCGGGCGCCGATATCATTCAAAACCCGAACATTCTTCCAACCGGACGAAACACTCACGCAGTTAATCCCTACTCCGTTCCGTCCGCGTCTGCCATACGGCGAGCGGAACCTGTCGCGAATGCGCTGCTCGAGCGTCATCGCGAAGAAGCGGGCCGCTATCCTGAAACGATCGCAATGGTGTTGTGGGGGATCGACAATATAAAGACCGAAGGAGAAGCCGTAGCGCAGGTTCTTTGGCTGCTCGGGGTGTCTCCGAAGCGTGACGCGATGAATCGAGCGACCGATGTCGACGTGATTCCGCTCGAGAAGCTGGGCCGGCCTCGCATAGACGTAGTGATGACGGTGTCGGGAATCTTCCGTGATCTCTTCGGAGCGACGATGACTTTACTCGACACTGCTGTGCGCAAGGTCGCGTCGCTCGATGAACCGTCTGAGATGAATTTCATCAAGAAGCACTCAGCGCTACAGATGAACGAGACCGAATGTTCATTCGATGAAGCGGCGGTGCGAGTGTTCTCGAATGCGGCAGGGAACTACGGCACCAACGTCAACTTCATGGTGCTCGAGAGCCAGTGGGACGACAGCGGGGAACTTGGCGATTTGTTCGTTACCCGGAAATGTTTCGCTTACGGGCGAGACTCGCAAGGCAGGACTTTTGATGGCCGTGAATCGCGCAAACTTTTGGAGCGCGCGCTGTCGCGAGTCGAGGTGACCTATCAGAACATAGATACTACCGAAGTTGGAATCACGGACGTCGATCATTACTTCGAGTACCTGGGCGGCGTTTCAAAAGCGGTCGAGAAACAAGCCGGCGCTCGACCTAAGATCTATTTGTCGGACTCGCTTTCGCCTGGCGCGAAGGTCCGGACTCTCGAGGAGACGGTCAGACTCGAGACTCGAACGAAGACGCTCAATCCGAAATGGTTTGAAGGAATGTTGCGTCACGGATTTAGCGGAGTTGCCGAGATCGAGCATCACGTGACGAACACGTTCGGATGGTCGGCGACCGCGAACGCGGTTGACGATTGGGTCTACGACGAAGTGGCGGCGACGTTCGTGCTCGACGAAGAAATGCTGGAGCGCCTGCGCTCGCTGAATCCGCACTCGGCAAGAACGCTGGTCGGCCGTCTTTTGGAAGCTTCGGGGCGCGGATTCTGGCAAGCAGAGCAGTCCGTTCTCGACAAACTTCAGGATGTCCTTGGCAACCTCGAAGACAAACTCGAAGGCGTCGCCGGGTGAGATGACTAACTGTAAGGGCGTCCCTCCTGGGAAACCACCGCCGGTTTCTTTTGCCATTAGCCCAGGCGTTTACGCCTGGGTTGATGGCGGTTGATCTATTCTTCGAGCCCGATTTATCGGGCTTTCGAAGGATGGAAAGCTCAAGCGCTTTTTCAAGCGCCGTTAACGGGGCTCGAAGTCCGTCGCCGCTCACGATCCCAGGCGTAAACGCCTGGGCTACGGAAAAACAGTCCGACAGCACGCCTACGGTTTCTTCGCCGTATCGGCTCGTTAACACGAGCAAGGTTACTCCGTGGGCGCCCCTCATTGGCAGTACAAGAGGTTGCCGGACTGAGGGCGGCCACGGAGCTTTGATAAGTTGCCTGTGATGTACCTAACGTCCGAGTACAAGAGGTTGCCGGACTGAGGGGCGGCCTACGGAGGGACGCCTTACAGGTTAGTCGTTCACAATGACAGATCGTTCAATCCGATCAGTCATTCCTACGGATCGAGTCCGCTAGACTCGCTGGTTCTCGTTCATTTCAATTAACTTTTGGCATCTCTCCCAGTGGCATCGTCCTTGCCAAGCCTGTACCGGAATAAGTCTGCGTCGCGCGAGCCATATTGAATCTGGCCCGAGTCGACGTGGGACGTGATCATGATTGGAGCAACGATTGAGCGCAGAGCTTAGCAAAGTGGAACCGCCGATGATGCCGCCGCCGCCTACCGATGAGGCGGAGAGACTCAACGCACTGATACGCTATCAGATTCATACCCTGGAGGCGGACGGTTTTCTGAATGACTTCACCCAGTTGGCCGCTGAAGTGTGCGGAGCGCCAACAGCAGTACTGAGCATTACTAAACCCGACCGCATCGAGCACGTCTCGAGGGCCGGAACCGGCATCGCTGACTTCGCCAGCGAAGATAGTTTTATCTCACGAGCCATGCTTGAGCGAGGGCGATTGGTTATCGAGGATGCGCTGCGCGATTCGAGTCTCAAGAAAGCGGCGTCGACCTCCGGCGGCCACGGAATTCGATTCTACGCGGGAGCGCCGTTGTCCACGCCTGACGGGTTTCTGATTGGAGTGCTGTCGGTTATGGACGACAAGCCCCGGCAGCTAACCGAGGCGCAGTCTCGATCGCTTACCTCGCTGGCACAGGCAATCATGTCGAGACTCGAGCTCAGGCGCAAAAGCCTCGAGCTTGACCAGGCGATGTCTGAACGGGAGAAGGCTTTCGAGTCGCTCAACGCAAGTGAAGAACGATGTGCGATGTTGTTGCGCGGCGCAAGCGACGGGTTGTGGGAATGGGACCTTGAAACGAATGAGATGCACTTCTGCGCGGGCTGGAAGGCGATGCTCGGCCTTGGCGAAAGCGACTTGAACCACAAGCCCGATGAATGGTTCAACCGGGTCCATCCCGACGACATCGAGCGAGTGCAGTCTGAGATCATGTCGCACCTGTTGAGTCTCACTCCGCAGTTTCAAAGCGAACATCGCGTGCGCAGGGAGGACGGGACCTACCGTTGGATGTTGAGTCGAGGTCTGGCGGTTATGGACTCGAACCGGCACGTCTATCGAATGACCGGTTCGCTCACCGATGTGACGGACCAGAAGCAGGCTGAGAAGAAGCTGCTGCACAACGCATTTCACGACGCGCTGAGCGGACTGCCGAATCGCGTTTTGTTTATGGAACGCCTGACGCACGCTCTGACGAAGGTAAAAGAAGGCGAAGGGTATTCATTTGGAGTGCTGTTTCTCGACCTCGATCGCTTCAAGGTAGTGAACGACAGCCTTGGCCATCAGATTGGAGACCAGTTGCTCATCGCGACGGCAAGGAGGCTCGAGTCCTGTCTTCGGCCTGGAGATATCGTCGCGCGTCTCGGAGGCGATGAATTCGCAATCATCCTCGAGCACGTCAAGCACGTCACCGACGCTGTCCAGGCAGCCGAGCGAATCCGCGAACGTCTCGCTGCGCCCTTCAACCTGAGCGGACACGAGGTGTTTATTTCGGCGAGTATCGGCATAGCGCTCAACCAGACGGCCTCCGAGGCGCCGGATGAGTTGTTACGCAACGCCGACACCGCTATGTATCGCGCAAAGGACCAGGGCCGTGGGTGCTTCGAGCTATTCGACAAAGGCATGCACGCGCGGAACGCGGCGCTCTCGCAGTTGGAGACCGGCTTGCGACGCGCGCTCGCGCACGACGAGTTCCGAGTTCACTACCAACCCATAATATCGCTGGAGAGCTGGCGGATCAGCGGCTTCGAGGCGCTCGTCAGGTGGGAACATCCCGAGCACGGTTATGTTTCGCCGCTGAAGTTTATCCCGGTTGCCGAGGAGACGGGGCTGATAATCAAAATCGGAGAATGGGTGCTGAGAGAAGCCTGTCAGCAGCTAAAAGTATGGCAGGAACATTTTCCATCCGATCCGCCGCTCAGCATGAGCGTCAACCTCTCAGGCAAGCAGCTCTCACAGCCCGACCTGATCGATCGCATCTCTCAGATCCTGAGTGAGACGGGTATCGAGGCGAGCACGCTGAAGATCGAGATTACGGAGAGCGCGATCATCGAGAATATCGACGACGCGGCGATGACACTTAGGCGAATCAAGGCTCTTGGGATTCGGCTATCGCTTGATGATTTCGGAACGGGTTATTCATCGCTGAGTTATCTTCACCGTTTTCCGATCGACACGCTGAAGATCGACCGCTCATTCGTGTCGAGAATCAATCTTCCGAAGAACACCGAAATCGTCAAGACGATTCTCGCGCTTGCCGGCAATCTTGGAATGGACGTTGTTGCGGAAGGCGTCGAGACCCGCGAACAGATTCTCCAGCTAACCGGAATGAACTGCGAATACGTGCAGGGCTACCTGCTTTCGAAACCGATCGACGGCCGCGCCATGAGAGAGCTGATAAGTGAGATCTATCACAAGGGGCTGGGTCAGCAGCAAGCCGGCGCAGCTTAAGGGCGAACTTTGATTGAATACCGGCAAACTGTGCTCAACTAAAGTTAGCTGGTTTTCTAGCCAATTGGATTAGGACAGACACCAGAAGAGCCACGTATGCAACTAAGGCGGTGAGGAAGGCGAAGGTTAGTCCATAGACCAGTGGTTCAAGCCAGTTGTAAACAAGACTCGACGAAACGTTTGGTCGCTTCCACCAATCATCCACTTGGTAGAAGAGGAAAGGTCCTACTAGAACAAAACCAATTAGTGTAACAAGCAACCAGCAAATTGCAGGTCGCAGTCGATCTTGTGGACGTCTCATCTGTAGCTTTACGAAATGTACAGCTACTAATAGGACCGCAACTACGCTAAAAACCAACCACAACAGCGTACCCCGGGCAACCAGATCGCTAGGAAGCGGTAGAAACGTTATCCAAAAGCTGGACACCCCGCCAACGATGAATCCGAGAATCTCCTTCCAATGCTCTTTTAGAAATGAGGAAACAGCCTTTCTAAGTTGCGCGGGGTTGCTGACTTCTCTCTTCATAAACGAGAATCCGGTTAGATTCAAGCCACTGCTTATTTAGGGGAGGCGAAGGCAGGCAACCAAGCTTCGGCTAGAAGCCGACCACCACTGTCTAAGAAACGGATTGATTGACTCCGAAACACGGGACGATTGCTAGTGGTCAGAGTCGCCGTGAACGAATTCTTAGCATCGAATTCAAGATATTTGCCCGCTTGAACGGCTTCGATGCCTACAAGCTTGTTCCATTCTATAGACTCGACCGAATCCCATCTAAGGCTCAATACCATTTTCGGCAGATTGCGGGATAGAGTCACGCGATAGGACAGTTGGTACAAGTCCTTATTTGGTTGCGGAATTAATGTGATTAGCCTGGAGGAGGCCCTGATTTCGCTGCGATAAGACACGTCATTGACATCGAATGCGATAAGCGCAGTCGCCTCGATTGAGCGCCCGATCACTTTCGATTCGGGGGATTCTGCCACCGATGAAGCTCGGCTTCGCTCGATTAAGCGTTCGCCTTTTACCTTCGTTTCGGTTGGGTCCCAGACTGGAGCGGCCGCCGGAGGCCCTTCACCCGTGCCGTGCTTGCCGTTATATAGAATAACTCCCTCTTGTCTGTCGGGAGGCATATCTGTTGTAGCGTGGCCTACACAATAGATCTTGCTCGGATCAATAGTGCCGGACCATTTGGCGGGCTTCCAATTAACGTGACACTTGCGCTCTATGTCGCGGTTTTCGACAAACCGATCATAGGTCCAGAGGGTTTCACTGTCTTGAACCTGGCTTTCCGCTGTGGATTTCCAGTGGATATTGCCGTGTTCGTCGTTGCGCTCACCTTCGAGCGGAGGCCTCCCGAAAGCTGATGCGCCCAGAAAAAAGGCAAGCAGACTGAGGAGGGGAGCGCGAACACATTGAACTTGCATTGCGAGACTCCTTTTTGAAGACCGCGTGATTATAGTCACGTAGATTCGGTCAAAACAAGTCGTTCGGCCGCGTCAAACGGGTATCGCCTTACCGTACGCGTGATTCTCCGCATCGCAAGTCTCGGTTCCCAGAGAGCGCTTCAAAGCTCGACCTCGTGCGATGGGCTCTCGCACGGGCATAGACTACGACAATATCGGAGAATTGCTGGAACAGACTGACGGCGCAAGTCGCCGAAGATCATTGGCGCTGCCAACCTCGCGATCAATTCTCCAGGCGCTAAAGCAGCGCCTGCCAACCCTGCGCGTTGAAGCTCTCTTGGCGCAGATGTTATGATCCACTTCCGAGGTTGTAACACCAATGCCCTTCTTGGCTTTCTTAGCCTCTGTGGTCCT
>DATNBZ010000146.1:0-25837 GCA_035607285.1 Blastocatellia bacterium
GATTTAAAAGCAGCCAAAGCGGCGCGTACGCACAGACCGCGCCGCACTCCAAATATGCTGTCACTCGCCATGAGGTCGTCGTCTTTGCTGTGTGTGAATACCAACACAAGATTAGGAGACTCCCGAACAACGGACCCTCACGTTGATGATTGCGAGTCGCTGTTAATGGCTCACGCTCAGCACAAGCGCGGTTGTCGCCCAATTCGTAGCCGCAGCCGAAATCCATTGATCACGCCCGTGAGGAAAACCACTCTCGAAGAAGGGTTGAATTGGCAGCGCTCGTGTCTTCACGTACCACGAGCCGTCTTCGAGTTGTGTTTTCATCAGGAACTCGATCCCGCGCTTGCAGGCCGGATGGTCCGCGAGTATCCCTCCCGCCTGCAAAAGCGCCACTAACACCTGACCGGTCGCATAGGCATCGCTCGAGAGTCCGGGAAGCTGCGCCCACCCGCCGTCGGATCGCTGCTGCGCAAGGAGTTCGCGCACACCTTTCCTGATCGTTTCGTTGCTTGCATTGACTCCCGACCTTCCCAACCCAATAAGTTGAAACGCTCGATCCTGGGTTGTTTCGGGCCGAGCGTTCATCAACCAGTCGACGCCGCGCTTTATGGACGCTTCGTATTTGGCGCGCTGCGCTTTCGGCGCATAAGCTTGAATCGATCTGAGCGCGTTCGCGGTTACTGTAAAATCGCTGGACTCAATCGGCGGGCGATGTGCCAACACTCGCCACCTTCCATCGGGCGCCTGCTGCGATTGAATAAAGCGCGCAAACGCTTCAGTAGCGGCATCGCCTTCGTACTTCTCAGCCGCAAGACCGCTTAATATGGAGCCCATGGTTGCGGCTTCGCCGGGAATCCCCACGCCTTGCAGCGCGCGCTCGCGCCAGGTTTCGATGTAAGAGGCGATTGCCTTCACCTGTTTGCTTGCAATCTGCTCGTCAACCGACACCCTGTTCTTGCGCGCGGTTGAGACAGTTATAGCGGTGAGCGTGTTGTGATGACATGAAACACAACCCGCTTTTTGCATGAACATGGCATCGGTTCTCTGCAATAGCGGCATGCTTCTTTCGATAGCGGCTCGAACGGAGATTGCCGGTTTGGGGACCGGAACCGGACTGGCAGGTTCCGTTCCTTCTTTCGCGCCGGCCTTGACCAACAGGTCAACGACTGCCGTCGAGCCTCTCTGCTTCGCAAAGTCGAGAGCAGTTCTCCCCAACGGATCCGTGGCGTTGAGTTCGGCCCCTCGCCCAATCAAAGACCGGACGATATCAACCAGCGCCACGTCTGAGCTTGCCATGAGCATCAAGATAGTATGGCCTTCGCCGTCTCTTGCATTAGGGTCGGCTCCTTTATCGATCAGCGTTCCGGCCCATAACCCATCCGCACGCGGGGGAGAGAGCAGCACCGCGGAAGCCGTCAAGGCGCTGCGGTCGGCACGCTCAGTGAAGGTTTCGAGGCATTTTTCGCACCTGGCTCTGTTGGCGTTCATGAACGCGAGTTTTCCGGCGTTCTTCGCATCAGCGCCGCGCTCGATCAGCATCTTCAAGAGCGCTTCATCGCCGAAACGCGCGGCCTCTGAAAGCGGAGTCGCATAGCCCACGTTGACCGGAGACTTCACCGCGAGACTCGCCCCGCGATCGAGAAGGAGTCTCACTACCGCGTTGCATCCGGCGTGGCCGGCGGCAATAAGCAACGGGGTTCGGCTGTCGTCTGAGCGCGCGTTTACATCAGCTCCGTGATCGAGCAATAACCGCGTCTTCTCAAGATCGTCGACGGCCCACATCAGAGCCGTGGCGCCGGCCTCATTCCGGATATTGGGATCGGCGCCCTTATCCAGCAGGATCTTCACCGAGCTCAGATCACCATACAGCACTGCCTGCATCAGCGGCGTAACCCCACTCTGCCCCTTGAGGTTTGCGACTGCGGGATCTGCGGCGACGACATTCTTGAAAGTCTGTGTATCGCCGGCGCGCAAAGCCTCCATCAATCGAACGGCTTTCGGATCAGGCGCCGGCGGAGCCGTTTCTCCCGAGAGATCGTCGGGCCACTCGGCGCCCTGGTCAATCCATGCTTTTATGACTTCGATTTGCTGCTGGCTGAGAGCGCCGGTGAGAGGCATCTGCGGGCCGAACCGGCTCCCGATCAGTTTCTGGTAGAGTTTGCTCCCGGCGCTGTTTCCCGGCGTGATCATTACCGTCGTGCCGCCTCGCATCGCATCCCGGCGGCGGTCAAGACGGAAACCATGCATTTGCTGCGACGGGCCGTGGCACTCGATGCAGTATTGCTTGAGGAGAGGTTGAACATCGCGACGAAAGTCGGCTGTTCCATCTAAGTACGACGGCGGAGTTGCGCCGAAGGCCCAGGTCCCCAGGATGCCGGCAATCAGAAAAGCCTTACGGAAACGAAACGATCTCGACCACATGGACACATCCTCCGTTGCTTCGCCAGATCAGACCTAGCAGGCTGCTGAAAAAGGGATGCGACATCTCTCACATCGAATGCCGATAATCCCACCACCGCAGAGTGAGGGCCTGCGGGTCGACCAGACTGACAACTTCTGCGGATGACTTCTATCAGAAAGAACCTGGTTGTGAAAGCAGGCAGCCGAGGATGCCGGCGGTTCAATCCGCTCTCTCAGACTCCTTCAACCAATCGCGCGGATGAAAAAACTCCGACGCATCAGCCTCGCGAGAGCCCGGCTCCGGGTGATAGTCATACTCCCATCGCACGACCGGAGGCAGCGACATCAATATCGACTCGGTACGCCCCCTGGTCTGCAAGCCGAAGTGCGTGCCACGGTCATAGACCAGATTGAATTCAACGTAGCGGCCCCGTCTGATCAGTTGAAACTCACGTTCGCGTTCCGTGAAAGGCTCGCCTCGGCGCTTCTCGGCTATAGGAACATAAGCCGGCAGAAAGGCGCGGCCGACTCCCCGCACGAACTCGAAGACGAACTCGATTCCGCGATCGACGCTCGGCCGCGTGTCGCCGGCATCGAGGGGTTCGTCGGCGTGTTTGCCGGTCAAGTAATCGAAGAAGATTCCGCCGACTCCCCGAGCTTCGTTGCGATGCTTGATGAAAAAATACTCGTCGCACCATTTTTTCAAGCGCGGATAATACCACGGGTCGAACTTATCGCATGCTTCCTTCAGCGTGCTATGGAAATGAATGACGTCTTCAACGTAGGGATAGTAGGGCGTCAGATCGGTGCCGCCGCCAAACCAGCTTCCGGAGCCTCTTTCAAGGTAGCGGAAATTCGCGTGGACCGTTGGCACGAAGGGGTTCGACGGATGAAGCACGAGCGATATGCCGGTCGCAAAGAACTTCGAGCCTTCGCCAACCGGCATCTTAGCCGCAAATGCTTCATCGAATCTTCCATCAACTTCGGAGAAGTTGACGCCGGCCTTTTCGAACAACGCGCCGCCTTCCAGGATCCGAGTGCGGCCGCCTCCGCCCTCCTCGCGTAGCCAGAGGTCTTCGCGAAATCTTGCCGAGCCATCCAATGTCTCGAGTGCCGCGCATATCTCATCCTGAAGCTCGGCAAAGAAGTCTCTGGCTTGCACCTTTAGCGTTTGTCGATCGGTCACCATTCGCTCCTTTTAATAATCTTCGCGTGCTTTGCGGTCCTTTGCGCCTTTGCGTTGAGTATTGTGTCTTGCTCCTTCGATACCCAATACTCAACGCAAAGGCGCAAAGCACGCGAAGGATTGACCACACAAGTCAGCAACTCAATAACCGAACTCTCCCGGAAGATTTTCGTTGCAACGCCGTTTCAACCAAGGTACCATAATCAACAATAAACTGGAAAATCGAGTAAGGCTTGGGTTGGTTTCACGAGGAGATTTTGATGCGCGTATTTCGACTCTCTCCGTCTGTTGCAACGCTAACGGCTGTTCTCATCATTTCGGCGTTTTCTTCAACACAAGCGGCTCAAAACGACAAAGCATCAGCCAAAGTGCGGATCAAGAACTTCGGCTGCCTGAATGAGACGTTCTATCGAGGCGCTCAACCGAGAGAAGAAGACTATGCCGATCTCGCGGCGATGGGCGTGAAGACTGTCATCGATCTTCAAAAGAGCGGCGATAATCGAGAACAGGCGATGGTCGAAGCCGCTGGAATGAAGTTCTTTAGAATCGGCATGAGCGATAAGAGCCAACCCGCCGCCGAGCAAGCCGAGCTTTTCTTGAAGATTGTGAACGACCCGGCGAACCAACCGGTGTTCGTGCATTGCGCAGGCGGCCGTCATCGCACCGGAGCCATGAGCGCTATTTATCGGATGACTCACGACGGTTGGAATGCGGATCAGGCTTTTCAGGAAATGAAGCAGTATGACTTCGAATATGGCATGGGGCACAAGCCGTTGAAGCACTATGTGTACGACTACTATTCACAGATCGATCAAAAGAACGTGGTAGTCAACACCGGTAGCAACCGATAGCTCTTCAGAATCGTCTAACGTTCTCCGAGCTTCAAATTCGAGCTGTACAACTAATGAAAAACCAAAGTCGTAAATTGGGCGCAGTCATTTGCGCGCTCGCCATCCTTGTATCGATCGTCTCGGCGCAGAATGAGCCGAGCTACAAGGAACTTCCTAACCTTCACAAAGTCAGCGACAAGCTTTATCGAGGCGCGCAGCCGCTGACCGGGTATGCCGGAAAGCTTGGCGAGCTCGGCGTAAAGACGGTCGTCAACCTGCGCGGCGAAGATGAGATCAGCCGCGACGAACAAAAGGAAGCTGAGACTGCCGGCCTCCGCTACTTCAACATCTCGATGCCCGGGCTGAGCGCTCCGTCAGACGAACAGGTCAGCCGAGTGCTGGCGATAATTGACAATCCCGAGAATCAACCGGTCTTCATCCATTGCAAACGCGGGTCCGACAGAACGGGAACGATCGCCGCGGTTTATCGAATCTCGCACGAAGGATGGAACGCGGAGCGCGCGATCACCGAGGCAAAGCGCTACGGAATGAGCTGGGCAGAGTTTGGGATGAGGGGCTATATCTCCGGCTATTACAAACAGCAACAGGTTCGAGCGAAGAGCCAGCCTGCCGCGGCGGCGACTCGCTAACTGCGGCCGGGCGCCGGCGCCTCGCGGCCACGAGCCGTCACACGTTCAACTCCAATAATCCTACCGCCTTCGATTAACAACGCGTGATCGAAGTTATTGACGGTCGGGCAAATGTGTTTCGGCACCAGATACAGCGTGTCGCCTATGTGCGGCGGCGTTGAGTCCCGAGGAACATCAATCGGGAGATGTTCCTCGCTTGGCTTGGAAGGCACATACTCCGGATGCGAAACAACGGCGCAGGTTGGCACTCCGGAGTCAGCCGAGACTGTCTTGTGACCGGCATCACAAGTGAAGCGTCCTTGCGATGGATTCGATACGACGGTCGAAATTACGATAGCGGCGGGCTCGTAGCCATACTCCGAAGGAAGTTGCGCCAGGCTCGAGCAGTCGTTGTAAACAACCGTTCCAGGCGAAACGCGATGAATGAACGCGGCGTCGCCGAATGCCGCGTAAGACAGCGAGCATGGAAATGCCGGCGTCCCGGCGGTGATGATCTCCTCGACCGGAATATGATTGCGCTCGAATGCCCCCTCGATCTCCATCAAGTGATCGTAGCCACGGTGAGCGACTGCGTCGCGCTCCGGTAGCGCCAGCGAAGACAGATGCCCGTCATAGTAGTGCAACCCGCGAAAGACCTGGCCGGCGTCCTGAATCGCTCGCGCGAGAGCGACGATTTCATCGACTCGATCCTGTTCGATTCCGGTCCTATCCATCCCGGGGTTCACATCGATGAAAAGTCCGATGCGGCTTCCCTTCCATGGCTCTAGCTGCTCGAGACTCTCAACCAGAGCCGAGACCATTATTCCGGGAAACTGATCCGCGATTGCCCGCGCCCTTTTCGCATTTGCTCCGACCATCGGATAAGCAACCACTACGTCAAGAGCGCCGTTCTCGCACGCGGTCACAAGCTCGAGCGTCGTCGAACACTTGAAGTTCGCAACGCCGCGCTCGACGAGTCGTCTCATTACGAACGCGAGCTTCGAGGTCTTGACGTGAGGCCTCCAGCGATTGGCATCGCCGCCAAGAAGGCCCAACGTCGCTCGTATGTTTGCATCGACAATCTCGGGATAGATTGCGAGGGCGGGAGTCAACACATCCTCGACTCCCTCAATCCGATATGCATCCAGAGTGAGCTCGGGTAGCGAAAGGACTTGTGCCGGTACTTTCATAAATAATCAGTCAGCCAGCTCACCTGCTTCGAAATACACCTCCGCCCTGGTCTGAAGTTTAATCTGTGCCTGGGAGCCGTCGGCTTTCTTCATCTGGCCGATGACTTGTGGCGAGGCCTTGATTCTCTTTGCCGGCGCATTCACTTTCCCGGGAAACGTAATGGGCACGCTTTGGGCCAATGCTTCGTCGCCAAAGGGTTGATCGGTCTTGGCAACCGGCAAGATCTGGTCAAAGTCCGGTGGCCTGGTGATCAGGTGTGCCAGATATAACTCCTGATTCTTGCCGAACAAAAAGTATTCAAGCTGCGGCAAGCCGGCAGCTTGAGGGTCGAACTCGCGAAAATGGATTACTCGCGTAACGGTAGCGGTGACGTCCCGGATGATGGCCACGCCTGTTTTCTCGAAGTGGCCGCGAAAGACTTTGCCTTTGAAGGAGCGGCGCAATTGATTCGTCGGGTTTAGCTCCGGCAAGACGAATGGCTCGGGCTCAAAGGTATAAATCTTAGTCGAGGGATGCGCGCGACGATCCTGCACATAAGCGGCTTGCGGGTCGCTGCCCGCTTTGGTCAGCGTGACTTCCAGAATAACCTGATAACGATGCGGAGTTGTCGTCCCAAACAACGGAAGGTGATTCAGGTAGATTGCCTTCTGACCAAAGAGCAGCATACCGTGAACTGCCATCTGGTCCGGAGAATGCAGATGCATAAGCCGCTTGCCCGTCAAAGACTCCGCTCGAGTTCTCAGCCCGGCGCAAGCCATGCCAACGGCGGCTGCCGCTGCCGTTGTCATAAAGTCCCTTCGCCCAATGCCATCGGTTTTGGTTCGATTCATTACTGCAACCTCCTCTTTCTGCGTTGCGGTTAAGACCCGCGTTCCGAGTTAATGTGGCGGCGCTGCCAGAAGCTCGAGTGCGCCCATCGTTTCTCCCGGCCATAGTAGCGGCCGCGCGAGCGAAGATAATCTTCAAACCTCTGATCGACGGCATTGGCATAGTCCGTCAGCGCCGAATCGTCGCCCTGCCAATGAGCTTGAATTGATTCGGCTGCGCGCAGACCAAACTCAAGCGCGACCGAGATGCCTTGAGATGAAAGCGGGTCGAAGGCCATTGCCGCATCGCCCACAGCCAGCCAATTGCCGCCCGCGACGCGGTCGAGCCGCGAGCTGTTGGCCGCAATGATGAGCGGTCCAGCGCTTAACGCATGGTCTTTGGCGCGTCCCTCTGTGTGGGCAGCCCGTTGTAATTCCCGCCACCAATGCGTGGAGGGGTCTGTGTTGCGTTTCGCGTAGAGATCGGGATCGGTGAAGTAAGCTACAACAAGCTGCTTGTTTGGCAACAAAGCCGAGTACCACCATCCTTGCTCCACGGCCTCGACCAGCGTCGACGAGTTAGGGATTGACGGCGGCGCGCCGGCGGACGCGCCGGATAAGAAAGCCGCGGCCGCGATCAAATGATCGATCACTATTCGTTGCGCGCCCTGCTTGCGCGCAAAGGAAGCCGCGCGCCCTGAAGCGTCCACCAGAAAGCGAGTGCGGTAGCGCAGATGCTCAGCGCCGCGCGAGATTTCGATCTCCCAACCGCCCGCAGAATCCGGCGTCCAGGAAGTAAGTTGCGCGCCGCGGTGCACAACGGCGCCGGCGGCTTCCGCTGCCAGCGCCAGCATCGCGTCGAAGCGCGTGCGGTCAAGATGCCAGCCGTGGCCGTACGGATTAAAGATGAAGTCGTTGTCGTAGACTTCATCGCGTCCCCACACTGAGCGGATGCCGAAGGACGGCAAGTGCTCTTCGCTCAGAAAACGTTCCCAGACTCCGAGGCCGGCCATGATCTTCCGGGCCATCGGCGGGAGGGTCTCGCCGAGCCGCGCCTCATCGTACTGTGAGCGCTCGATCACGGCGACTGAGCGGCTCCGCCGGGCGAGCGCAATAGCGGCGGCGCATCCGGCCGGCCCGCCGCCAAGCACTACCGCATCTGCTTGCTCATTGGACATCATCTGCTTGCCGGAACCATCGCCGATCACGTTCGTTCGTCCTCGACGAAGCGCTCATCCTTTTTGACGACAAAGCCCAGTCGATGCCAGTTCTTCACCATCGTTTTCTTGCTCGTGACCAACTTTCGAGTCCACGGGACCGGTTCTTCCTCACCCTCGACGAAAACATCGTCGGGGCGCTGAGCCGGCCACCAGGAGAAATCTCCATCTGTTCTGCATTCGTAGAAATCGGCCTGCCACGGCAGCGCCATCTGCTTGGTTATGTCCCCTGCCTGTACATAGGTTTGATCGAGCCGAAAGGGTTCGGAATACTGATTTACATCGCGCATAAACCAGCCCGCCTCGATCCCCGGATAGAACGCGCCGCCCACACAGGCCTCGAGCGCCGCCCGATCCAGGCCTTCGGGTGTGATCTCGTCTGATGGCTCTGGCGGTCCGGTCCAATCGTTGATGAAGTCTCCGTCTCTCCACTTCTCCATGAAGCTGTACTGCAGCCTGTTCAGAGCTGCGTTCGGATCGCCGGTGTCTGAAAACAACATCGGCATATCGCCGCCGCTGCCGTCATTCGGATTTCTAAGGTGACTGAAGATCGCCTCGCGGTCGCTCTTGCTTCCCGGGGGCGGAATAACGGACGGCAAGGTCATGTGCGCTACAGAGACGTGTTTGCCGATCCACGTCATTTGAATCGCACGTCTAAGAATCGGGTAAATGTCGTTCGTGAACGAGGGCTGCGCAGGCAGCTTCATTCCCAACTTCTCAACCGCGACCCTGCGCAACGTATCGTAGAGCGTCGTAATGCTGTCGATCTCGGGCGCGAAGTCGGGCACGGCGACAATGACCCACGCACCCACGGCTTCGATGCTCGTCGCGCCGCCGTGGAACGTGATCGTCGCGTTCACCGGACCGTCCGACACGTCGTCGTACCAGTCGTCGTTATTGGCGTAGTCGGTGAGCTCTTTGTTGTGCGGCGAATCAGAATGCCCGAAGCCGCCAAGAACCAGCAGACGGCCTTCCTCATCGGTGCGTATTTCACCGAGCGGCACCACCGTGTCCTTGAATTTTCCGGTGTCGAACCTGGCCGTTTCACCGAGGCCCGTGATCGTGCGCGGACCCGGATCGATGATCAGCGTCTTCCGGTTTCTTATGTTCCCGTTGCGCCGTGGCGCGTCGGCATTCAAGCCATCGAACTCTTTCCACTCCGCTTTCTTGTTGGCGAGGTGCACAGTCCAACTGATCGTTGCATCGTCGTCGGTGATCTCTTTGACCAGGCGGCCGCCCTCGTCATAGCCGAACAACCGGAAGCGCGCTGCCTGCCGCTTTATGCGGCCTTGTGCATCTTTGTAACCTCCCGTTGGAGGCGTGCGGTCACCGGGCTTTTCCGGGCCGATGAAAAACTCGTCCGGACTATTTCCGACGCGGGCGATGCCGATGGAGGAATTGATCTTGATGGACTTGATGGCTCGAAGCTGCGCGTCCATTTCCAGATGAACCCAACTGGCCACTGAGGGCACGCCCTGGTGATCCACGATGAAAAGCATGTACCAGCCGGGCGGGGCGAGATTGGCTTCTCTTGGAAGAACTGCCTTCAGCTTGCAAAATCCGGTTACCTTAAACTTCAAGTCCACGAGTCTCTGCTCGGTATCGCACGAATGCGTTGTGGCCATCGGACGAATCAACTGCACCCACTTGATCTGATCGGCTTGAGGTGTGTGAATCTCAATCGTCCTGCCGTAACGCACTTCGGTCGGAGCGTTCTCGATGAACGGCCGCGGTCCTTTGAAGAGGTAAGGCGGGTGGTAAAGCTCGAGCCGCAATTCGTCATCGCGGCGGTGCGAGTTCGAGCCGGCGGTGATCACGCGCCCGTCTGGCAACAACAAAGCGACAGAGTGGTAGAGCCGCGGTACGAGGGCCGTTGCCCCCGGGCGCCACGCGTTTGCCGCGGGGTCGTAAATCTCCGAACGAAGCTCCGAGATGGGCGGGGTGTCCGATAGCCCGCCACCGCTGACGAAAACGGTTCGATCTGGGAGGATGACGGCGTTCTGCATCATCCGGGCGTGTGACATTGGCGGCCCGGGCACGAAGTGGGGTGCGGCGACGCTGAGATCAATGAGATTGATGTCGGGGGAAACTACCGGCCCGCCGCCGCCGAACACCATTGCCTTCTGGGCTTGGGCTGGCGGCAGCAAGACGCTGGGCGCCATACCGTGGCTGTCAGCGGGTGACAGCCCGGGGACAGGTGTCTCGACATGTGTGGCCACATCAAAGATAAACGGCGCCCGGGCGAATCCGTCGAAGTGAGCGCCGGTGAAAAAAACTCGTCCATCGCGCAGGAGCAGCAGGTTCGCGTACTGGCCCCAGTCGTGGGTGCGCGCGATCGGCGGTGCCCAGCCCGTCAGCGGCGAGTATATCTCGACTTGATGTGGGAGATCGCCGGTGCCTCCAGCCGCGAGAACGCGGCCGTCACCCAGCGTTACGGCTACGGGATACCAGCGGCCCGTCGACATGTCGCCAAGCCTGATCCAATTCTCGGTGGCGGGATCGAATGCATATGCCGTCCGTAGTCCCGTAAACGCATACGTCTCGGTTCCGCCGACAACAAGCAGCCGTCCGTCGGCTAAGAATGATTGATGCGCACAGAAGACATCTATGGGCGTCACCGGTTGATGGAAGCTGCCGTTCTCGTAGTCCCAGACAACGCTTCGAAGGCCGGTTGTATACAGCTCGTCGTTGCCGGACCCGGCGAAGAACAGCACCTTCCCGGTGTGCAGCAGTGCTGCGTGGACGGCCAGGACTTGCGAGTCGCACGGCAGGAGTTCCCACATACCTTTGGTTGCGGCGTCGGCAATATCCATCGATGCGCCGATGGTCGCGCCGCCACCCATGCCACCCATGCCACCCATACCCGGCATTCCTGCCGTTGCCGGCGTCGAGCCCTCGGTAGTCATGTGCATGCCACCACTACCGGGAACGCTTGCCGGCTGGTCCAGTTGATAATGGGTCCGGCGCGGCCGGCAACGAAAGATGTCGACGTGCGAGCAATCATTTGAGCCGTCGTCGTAAGGAAGCTCGATGGCAAGTTGCTTAGCTACCTCGCGCGTGATCCAGATGTATTCGCGCGAACGCAGCAGTCCGGCGAGGCCCTGCATCATGTGCTCTTCAATGTGACAGTGAAAAAGAAAGTCGCCTTTGATTCGCACGCGGCAGGCGTCCGGGGGCGGGTCGCATTGCAGTTCTTCCAAAATGCACGGCAAGCGCAGAGCCGGCGGCGCCTCGGTGTCAGTCACAAAACTTTCCACCGGACTGAGGCTGTGAACGTCCGACGCGCCGCCTTGAGGAGCCGGCAATTGCCAACGTGTCGAATGCGGATGGAAGTTGTGCCAGATGCCGCCGAGATCCAGGTTGAACACGTACCAACGCAACCGCTCGCCTGCATCAGCGACAATTGTCGGCGTGTTGCCCACGTACGCGCGCCCATTGAGGCAGAACGTGGATGCGCCGCCCCCGCCGGCGAAAACGATGTGAGCACTCTCGCCTTTGTGCGTCCAGGTAACTGTGCCGCCAGGCCCGATGTCCACCACCGCCGGTAAAAAGAAATTGTCGTGAATCTCAACGGCCGCAGCGGCCGGACCGCCGGCAATCACACGAACCTGGCCGGACATCGTCGTTCCATGGATCCGGCAAAAGTAATTGCAGATACCGGGCTGTGTGCTAAACACAAAACTAAACACCTGGCCGCCCGTTAAGGTAGGACTCTGGAACTGGCACCCAGTCCCGCCGCCTTCCATCAAGTGGACGAAGAGCGGAATTTCGTGGTCCGCGCATTCCGCCGCGGGGTCGCGAACGATTAGCCCGCCAAAAAGCCCGCGATTGACATTGCCCTGCACTTGCCGCACGTGATCGTGAAAAGCCCAGGCGCCGATGGTCTCGGGCGTGGCGTCAAAGATGTAAGTCCAACGTTGGCCGGGCAGGATCTCGTCGCTGCGCCGCCCATCACGGCTGTTTATCCCAAAGGGCCAGGCGCCATCGGAATCAATCCCATACTTCAAGCCGTGCAGGTGGAAGCTGTGACAATCCCGATCGCCATTGAGCACATGAATGTATAGGCGCTCGCCCGGCCTGGCATACAGCACCGTGCCTGGAACGCGCCTATCCCACGGCGGTTCGTTTGCGTCGGACTCGATGATCTTCTTCGTATTGTGAATCGTGTAGTCTGGATCGAGGTACTCGCGGTATACCAGGGCATCAAGCGTCGCCCCGAAGATTTCCGCAGGAGTGAGTCGTCCGTACTCGTGCCCCTCGCCGAACATGCAATCGCGCCCGTAATGGCGAGCGCACATGATGGGCGCAAGCGGGCTATAGCCGCCGAGCGGTTCGATCTTTAGAAATATGTCGCGTCGCTTCGATTCCGTCATAGTCTTCTCGCTTGTGTTGGAACGGCCTTATCCAATTGGCTTCCTTCGAGAGATTGTGGCTCAACATACGGATCATGAACCGCTTAGTTTCTATCACAGACCTTCATCGCTCGAAAGGACGGATCTGCGTAGTGGTTCAGTCTGACTCTTTCAATCCCTAAGGAAGAATTAACCGCTGATCTTCGCTGACTGCGTTTCGCTGATCTGCGCAGATCAGCGTACCGAAGGCGGCGCAAATCAGCGGTTAATTGCGTTGGCCGCGACAGACTGAACCACTACCCGGACCCTGACACCTTCACAATCCGCAAAGAACTTCGTGATCTTGCTGATTTTCTGTTCCATTCATGAAGTAAGGCGGGAACTACTGCTATTTCCTATCAGCGGTAATCAGCGGTGATACCAGGGACGCCGCGGGGCCCCGGGTGGTAATCGCAGTGTGCGTCTGCAAGAGAGCCGCTCGAGCAGAACGCCCGTACAGATCAGTCATGCCCTGGCTCTCGGGTGAGCCTTGTCATACACCTGCATCAACTGCTCGATCGATACGTGAGTGTATATCTGCGTGGTGGACAGCCGGGCGTGTCCGAGCAGTTCCTGAATGACCCGCAAGTCGGCGCCCGCCGAGAGCAGATGCGTCGCAACCGAGTGTCTAAACGAATGCGGGCTTATGTTGTGAGCAAGCGCGCACTCCTTGACGTACTTGTCGATCAGCCTGCCGATCGAACGCGTGGTAATGCGCGTGCCCTGGTAGTTCAACAGGACGGCTTTCGCGTCGCGTTTGTGCTCGGGCGCTTCGGCGAGCAAGGCGCCGCGCACCTCAAAATAATCGGCGAGCGCTTCTTTGGCCTTTGACCCGAAAGGAACGAAACGCTCTTTGCGGCCCTTGCCTCGAACGCGAATCGTCTCGTGCCTGAAGTCAATGTCGTCCAGGTTCATGCCGGCGACTTCGGATACCCGGCAGCCAGTCGCGTATAGAAGCTCGAGTATCGCGCGGTCGCGTTTGCCGAGCACGGTCTCGGTATCCGGAGTCTCGATGAAATGGACTACTTCGTCTACCGAGATTACTTTTGGGAGTCTCTTTTCAAGACGCGGACTCGACACCAGCCGCGCAGGATTCATTTCCAACACCTGCTCGCGGCAGAGGAACTTGAAAAAGGTTCGCAAGGTCGCCAGCTTCCGCGCGATCGAAGTCTTCTTTCGATTTTCCTGATAGAGCTTCGCCATGTACTCGCGAATAGTGATGTGATCGATCTGATGGATGTCGATAGCGGGTCGTTGGCCATTGGCGTCCGGCGGGCAAAGGAAGTCATGGAACTGCTCGAGGTCGCTCAGATAGTTTCGCAAGGTGTGCCGAGAGGCGTTGCGTTGATACTTGAGATAGTCGGCGAATCGATCGATGTGTTCTTGCATACGTAATTCTTGAACTGCTGGAAGGGGTTGCTTCAATTCTATGGCTGGGGGCTGATACGTCAAGGAGTCATGGCGTGTTGCGCCGTCCTGCGTTGTTCCTCGGCGTCCTCCGCGTCCTCTGCGGTTGGTTCCCGGCATCGATCAAGAAAACCGCAGAGGACGCGGAGGACGCCGAGGACTGCTCATCTTTTTTGGAGTGCGACGCGCGGTCTGTGCGTACGCGCCGCTTTGGCTGCTTTGAATCGCCACAAGAGCCAAAGCGGCGCGTACGCACAGACCGCGCCGCACTCCAAATATGTTCGTCACTCGGCCTGAAGTCGTTGTCATGCGCCAACACAACTTTAGGACACTACCCCGGCTGGCGCTTCCTTCGATGGCGAGCGCATACTGGTTACTAACAGCAACGCGGCGGCATCTCGCTGTGGAAAGCGTCAGACTTTAGTCCTCTCGGCTCCGTTTCTACTGGCGCAGGTCAACCCATCGGGTCTTGCAGCGATGGGCTCAACTTCTGGATTACGCTCGACGCACAAATAAGCTCGCTCGGTTTTGAAGATGAAAGTCTATAGGGAGTGTGAACATGAAATCTGCCTTAGCAATGATCTTGATTCTGACCTTCGCTATTCTGCTGCCGGTTCCTCGCGTCTTTGCGGACGATCAGGAGAAGGCTCAGAAGAAAGCTCTCGAGCAACAAGCCGAAGAACTGATCAAGGAGGCCAAGGCGCTCGAGAACTCCGGTCAATTGCTGGAAGCCCGCTCGCGCTACGCAGGTTCGCAAGCCTTCTGGGAAACGAAAGACGCCACCCAGGCAATCAAGCACATCGACGAAGCGATTCATAACCGGGTCAAGGATGCGCTGCGCCAGGCTCACAAGCTCTACGATCAGGGTCAGTTCAAACCGGCGGCCGAAGCGCTCGAGGGCGCATCAAAGCTCGGCGAATCAACCGCCGTCCTTTCCTACGACCTCGCGCTCTGTTATCAGCGCACCGGCGACACCGCGGCCTCGCTCGCGTATATGGATCAGGCCGTAAGCGCCACTCCCGATCCCAAACAAAGGCTCAAACTTCAACAGATCAGAACCGCGCTGGTGACCGGCGAGCAGTCGATAGTCTGGAAGGATGCCGACCGCGGCCGCATCGACAATGTCAACGGGCTGGTCGACAGCATCGGCTTCGAGGCTTCACTCGACGAGGGACCGCCGACGCTTCAGCGCGATTCCGACAAGCCCGCTTCCACGGTAGTCCCGGCTACTTTCACGACATCCTCGAGCTCGGGCGCGTCATCGCGCCGAAGTGCGAGTCTGTGTCAGGCATTCAAAAACCTGGGAACTCTTCCGGCAAACAGCCCCACGTTTTCTTTCGACCTGGCGAACTGCGCCGAAGACAACGACAGACCCGCGGAAGCTTCCGCACTTCTCACCCGTTATCTTCAGATGTCACCGAAAGCCGTCGATGCCGACCGGGTGCGAATGCGGATTGCGGATTTGAATGCCCTGGCCGAGCTGCCCGAACAGAAGGGCGCCCAGGTGCGCGCGATTTACGCGACTGCGTCTCGATCGCTCGAGGAGCGAAAGTACGATCGCGCTCTCATGGAGTTTGAGAAGGCGGCGGCTACGGACCCGGCTTTTGCGCCGACTGAGTGGAGAGTGGCGCTGCTGTATGAAGCGATGGGCAACGTGGATCGCGCCACGGAACACTTCAATCGATTTCGCGCGCTCGATTCCAATCCAGCGGCTCAGGAAGCAGCGGGGCTTCACCTTGACACTCTCGCAATCAAACGCGACACCTACGATCAGGAAGTCGCCGCCGCCGAGGGCATCGTCTCGGACCTCCTCAATCGAGCGATGAATCTTACGTTCAACGGTATGGAAGACCGCGCCGCGCTTTACAAGCAGCGCGCCAAGGCAAACAAGAAACTGTATAAGAAAAACCAGCACCTCGACCGTGTGGGAGGGTTCGCGATTCCCTTCGGATACGCCAGGCAACAGTTGACCGAGGCCGGCGATCACCTGGCTACCGCTCTCGCGCTGTTCCCGCTAGGAGCAGAGGCCAACCAACTCATGGGGCTGGTGTTTCTGCAGGCCAACGACGGTCGTTCGGCGATGCGCTGCTTTGATGCGGTAGCCGCACAGAATCTGCCGGTGTCGTTTTACGCGCAACTGCGCGGGCGCAAGCAGGACCACGCCGTCAAATGCGAACTCGGCCGCGATCGCATACGGTTCATCTTCCTGTCCTCGTACGACAAGAAAGCCAAGCCGAGCCCCCCGGCGAAGCCCGCTTCAGAAGACGGGTTGGGTGACCTGGTAATCGAGCCGGGCTCGTCGAGGCAACAGGACTTTGAAGCGCTCACGCTAACGCTCGCGGAAGTCAGAAAAGTAGAGACCAAAAACGGGCAGCTCTGGATGAAGCTGGCGAAAGAAGAGGTCACGCTGTCGCCGATCTATATGGGCGCGGCTACACCGACGGAAGGTCCGCAGGGACGCCGATTTGGCAACAACTATACGCGCCTCTTCGTGCGTTACCCCGGGCTGGAGGACTCCAAGCTCGGGAACGAGGGGATGACCGGCGGCGAGAAATTTAAACTGGCTTACGATATCGCGAATGCCGGGATGAACATTGCCACAAACCTCAACCCGATAGGCTCGGTGAGCGCGTTGCAGAGCTTCATCAAGATTGCGCGAGAAATTCACGGCACGGTGAAATCGTTGCGGGTCAACTTCGCGGCGTGGGAAAGAACTTTTGAGGATCAGCAGGTGTTGCAACAAGGGAGCGCCTTCAGACCGATTCCAACAGCCCCGGTGAGCCTGACGTTTTTGGAAGAACTCAAGTGGTGAGCGTGATTGTGACCCGATGACCAACAAACCCTCGCTAGCGTATTAGCGTGTTGCCAAGAAGCAGTCCTCGGCGTCCTCGGCGGTTTATCTTGATCAATGATGAATCAAACCGCCGAGGACGCAGAGGACGCCGAAGAGCAGTGCGATTATCATACCTCCAACCGATAATCTTCGATCTGATGTTGTTGGACTACTGGCGCGTGTGATTAGAAGCGGACTTGAAACCCTAACACCCACGTAGTAACGAATTTATTCGTTGAGATTCCCAGAAACGAATAAATTCATTACTAGGTGGGAAGTCCTGCTTTTAATCACACCTGGGGCTGGCGCCGACGCAGGCTCCACAGTCCGCGCACCGAGAGGATGACGGAGAAGAGCGCGGTCACGCCCATCGCGAGGAGTGTCCAGATGAAGAAGAACCCGCCGCTGCGAGTGGTCCCGAAGCCGACTCCCACGCCTCTCATATGGATGACGGGCACGCCCATCAACAGGAGCGACGCGATGAGGATGATGATATACCCAGATCGCCGTTCGGCGAGCACGAGCGCTCCGTACAGCCAGACGACCCAGATGACCACTGCAACGAGGTTTGGAAGTCCTCCCGGTGACATCCCGCGGTCGATGTCGTCCGCCAGATGAAACATGCCGAAAAGGATCGAGAGCAGAGACGCGATGGTTAACATACCGCTTTCTTTCATTTGATATTCTCCTGGTTAGATTTGTGAGTGCCTCTCGACACGTGAATGCTTGCGCGTTCAGCGTGCGTTCATCGGCTTGCGCTCCGTTTGCTCGCCGCTGCCGGTCGCTCGCGTTCTGCTTGCTGGGACAAAGTTCAATTGCATCTCAAGCCTGAACCTCCAACTTCTCCAGGCGATGGCCGGGCTGGTTACATCACGAAATCGTTTGCATCACTTTCCCAGACATCGCCCTCGGAGTTGCTCGTGAGTCGGTAGGCTTCCATGCCGTGATGACATCTCTCTATTAGTTGAATGACTCTGGTCATGAACCATGTAGCTCCTTCTATGAGGGCCTCTCGAGCAGGCTCATAAATTATCAAATCGTCCGGCGTGCGCGCATACTCGTACATCTCTCTAATAGCAAACATCTTCACCATCAGCATCCATTCATCCGAATCGCACATCTTGAAATCATCCACGCGATGGACGCGAGCAAACACATCAAACGCCCATTGGATTTTCGCGAGCAGCGGCGCAGGGCTGTACTTCACTTCCGGTTCTATTGAATCATCAAAGTCATAACCGTATCTCAAGGCCTCGACTTCCGCAGAACTCAAATGGTGGTCCTCGTGAGTCTGGACATAGTCATATGCAAGCCAGGTCATGCCATAAGCGGTGCCTTCCAACAAAGCAAAGAAGGACCGGGCCAGCGCTCGATCCCAAAACATGATTTCAACCGAATCAGTGACCTGGGGGTCTTGAAGAACTTTCATGCATCGGCTCACGTCATTGGCCAGGACCGAAAAAGTATTCCAGAAATTATCCAGCGGTGAGATTTCTTCGGGCATTGTTGGTCCTCCGTGAAGGGAAGCATGAAATACTCAATTGCCGAGGCGAGTTATCGATCCGAGAAATGGGTAAGGCTTGAAATACTGACATTCAATCAGGGAGGGGTCTTAACGTTTTCAAATGTCAATATATCAAGCCTGACGCTCCTATTCATTGAACACTACAGGCTCTTCAGTCTTCAGATCGCGTACCAATCTATCCAATGCCTTATGATAAGCATCAGCTACCTTCCACCGTCGAAAATCGCCTATATTGCGCGTGTTCTTGATATGTGCTGGCCAACCTGCTTCTATTTTCATTACTGCATCATCTAACCTGATCGGGAATAGGATTGTTCGTTTCTCTTTGCGCTCTCGCACTAAAGCGGTATCCACCTCCTGTTCAACCCAATCACTCGCAACAGAGTATTTCGACAATACCAGAAGTAGTTTGTCATGCTTCCCAATTGACTCATCAATACCTACACTGATTCTTTCACCAATTCTTAAGTCCTCTGGGGCAAACCAACACCGTACTCCCTTGGCGTGCAAATCAGTATATATTCGTTCGGCAAAGGCTTGATTCTTGCTAGAGTAGCTTATAAAGCAAGAGTGGAAATGAATGGCATGTTCAGGCAATAAGCGCGCGTATGCTATTAAACTATCTGGGACTCCGGCCCCTTTTAGAAAAGAGTCTGGTATTCTGCCATTAGAATTAGAGATTGTATCAATGCCTATAGTAGAAGGTCGTTCGTGTGTTACTGCATCAAGTGCCTTAACCATACTAAGATCAACATCTGCAAAGACTGTACCTCCTATGGTCACTCCACTGAAGTCTACATTGCTGAGGCTAGAGCGAATCAACATTGCTCCTCTAAGATATGCGTTGCGGAGACTTCCATTGTCCAGCATCGCGCGGCTTAAGTCAGAACCATCAAGGTTTGCTTTTTCTAAATTAGCATCTCGTAGGTCCGCTAAGGAAAGATTTGTATTACTTAGATATGCGCTAACGAGTATTGCTTTCTGGAGGTCTGCGCGGTAAAGATTAGCATCGAATAGTTTGGCGCCAGTCAGGTTTGCCTCATCAAGTGTTATGTATCTAAGGTTAGCATCGGTTAGATCTGCGTCAATCAGATTGGCTTGACTCAGAAATGCACTACTGAGAGTTGCCCCTTTTAATATTGCCCCCTGAAGATTTATCCCTTTGAGCACTATCATGGTACTGGAGCTGTGATGTTTATAGCCGAGTTCCGCACGACGTTCTGTGACCGCGATGTTAATACCACTAAGATCAGGAATTATTATTGCGTTATCTTCTCTCCACTGATTCCAAGCTTTAACCCCTTGTTTAAGCATTCTGAAATGGTCTTTATTCGCCATACAGTCGAACCTAAGCACTTTTTGGCGATTCAAGCGCAAGTGCCAAATGAATAGCCGTACAAAAAACGGCGGAATACTAACGCCATTGCTACGCCTATTCAACCTGGTGTCCAACCGATCCTCGGACTTCTGAGCGGACCGTATGAAACGTTCAGTTTACAAACCCTTGAAAACGGGAGCGCACGGGGTCCTGCCGCTTTCTCTCTTGCGCAAACTCTGTCTCGCAAGAAGAACTTGCAGCCTGAGCGGCCACCTGAGCCAATAAGCTGCCTCCACATATTACTCTCAAGTTCATCACTGGTCTTCCATTGCTATCCGCAAGTCTCGAAACAGTCTTGCTAGATCAGCCGGCCTATAGTGAGCATTCAGTCCGCTCGGGTTTGGCAGCACCCATAGTTTGGAATCACCAATGCGCTCTTCCTGCAATCCCAGTTCAACATCTCGACGGCCGAATGCGGTCCCGTATGCGCCGATGCCCAGCACCGCCAAATATCTCGGCCGATAGTGGCGCACTTTTGCTATCAGTTTCTTACTCCCTTCGGCGAGTTCTTCCGCCGACAGCTCGGCCGCCGAAGCTGTTGCTCTCTCGACGATGTTGGTAATGCCGTATCCAAGCTTTAGGAGGTCCCGTTCTTCGAATGGAGAAAACAACCGGTCTGTAAATCCCGATGAGAACAACGCCGGCCAGAATCTGTTGCCAGGCCGAGCGAAATGATGTCCAACCGCCGCGGAATACAAGCCGGGATTGATGCCACAGAATAGAACTTGCAGCTCACGGCCAATTACATCACGTACAGGTTTCCCATAGGCGCTTACAAGTTCGTCCTTAGTTGGTCTATATACGGGCAAGGTCTTCGACATTCACAGCGATTTGAGGCAAGGTGCGTGCCTCGAAGTTCGGTAGTGTCCAAAGTTGTGTCGGTCGACGGAAGCCATCCAGCGAGGCGGTTTTTGGAGTGCGGCGCGGTCTGTGCGTACGCGCCGCTTTGGCTCTGGACGAACGATTCAAAGTAACCAAAGCGGCGCGTACGCACAGACCGCGCCGCACTCCAAATATGTCGTCACCCGGCATGACGTCCTCGTCTTTGCTGTGTGTGAATACCAACACAAGATTAGGACATTAGCCGAATTTCAGTTTCGACACTATTGGATCGAGCTTCTATCTGCGTCGCCGCTCGTGTGCTAAAATTTTACCTGGCTCAAACAAACACAAACGCTAAGGTGCCTCACAATGTACTGTAATGAATGTGGTCAAACGCTCCCGGATGGAAGCCGCTTTTGCAATAAGTGCGGCGCGACGATCGGTGTGAACAAAAGCGCGTCCGACTTCACTTCTGGCGGACCCGTCGCGGTCGCGCCTTACGCCGATGAACACGGAGTCTTCACCCTCAGACCAACGTTGATATTCGTGCTGATTCGATACATTGTGGCGGCGCTGGTGCTCATCGCGACCGCTGCTTTGATGGGTGTCTTGAGCAACAAAGTCAGCGGACAGGTCGCCTTTCTGGTGATACTCGGTGTGGCGATCATCGCGTTCGCAAACCCTATTTATCACCACATCCTGAGGAAGCGCGAGGTCTACACACTCACGAATCATAAGCTCGAGATGCGGTACGGCATAATCGCCAAGGTGGTGCGCAACATACCGCTGCGAAACATCCAGGACGTGACCGTGACGGCTTCCTTTTGGCAGCGGTTGCTCAAACTCGGAGACATCGAAATCGACAGCGCCTCGGAGACCGGAAAGATAATCCTGGACGACATACATAATCCCGAACGTTACGCGGACATGATCCTGGCCGAGTTGCGCCGGCGGAACTAAAGCGCACGCGTCGGGTTCTAAACTAAAATGATGCTCGAAAGAAGAACGATGCATTCGAAGAAGCAAATATCAATATTGTCGGCAATCATCCTGATGTTGATGGCTCCGCTCGCGGGCATAGCTCAACAAGCAGCTCAACAATCCGGTGCCCAGCAAGCAGCCCCGCAAGCCGGGGCTCAACAGGCTGGTTCGGGCGACAAGCAAAAAGCCGGAGCCGAAGTTGTGCCGCTAGCTTCGGGAACTCAGCTAGTGAATCTGCTGCCCGACTCGCTCGCTGGGCTGAGAGCAACAACCGAACTGAAGCAAGTTGGCCGAGACAACCTGTCTGATCTTGTAGGAGACAAGGCGCCGGTTTATCGGGAGTACTACGTCACATCTGCCGTCTCGCGAGAATATGGCCGCGTTCGAGTCGATGTGTTCGAGACTCAGCATCAACTGGCAGCATTCGGACTCTTCACGTTCGATAGCGCCGCAGACTCAAGGAATCCACGCGAGCTCGAGAGAGGGTCGGAGGGCGTGCTATTTGATGATCACCTGGTGTTCTACAAGGGCCGGTTTTTTGTCCGAATCAGTGATGCAACTCACCGCAGTATTCACAGCACCCTACTCGGCTACGACTCGCCAATTGCGCGAGCGCTAGCGGCTGAAATCAAGTCGGGTAATCCAGCCATAGCGCGAGCGGCGCTGCTCGACAGTTTGCCTGCGTCGGGTATGGTGGCCGACTCGCAACGCTACTTTCTTGGACCTGAATCGCTGGGCTCTTACGTCGAACACGGCCGCGATATGTTCGATTTCGCCGGCGACACCGAAGCCGTAGCCGCCCAATACAATCAACCTGACGACAAGTCCGCGGCCGCCGGCTCGGTTGCAGCGTCGCCACAGATTTTGAAGATCGCAATAGTCGAGTATCACACTCCTCAATTTGCGACCGATGCGATGACGCGAGCGACCGGATATCTTTCATCACTCCCGGAAAATGAACAGCAGCAAATAATTCTCAAGCGAGTCGGGAACTATGTCGTAGAAGCGGTGAACGCGCGCGATCGCGCGATGGCTGAGAGTTTGGTCAATTCGGTCCAGTATCCTTACACCGTGAAGTGGCTGCGCAATCCACTGTGGCCAACCAACGATCCGTTTCGGGTACAAAAGGCTGCTCAGATGCTGGTCTCGACCTTTGGGCTTCTCGGCTTGATCCTGGGGACCGTGCTGGTCGTAGGCAGTGTATTCGGCACTACAATCTTCTTGAAGCGCAGAAAGCGGCAGCAGGAAGTATTTTCCGATGCGGGCGGAATGTTGCGTCTCGATATCGATCAGCTCGAAACGGCCATGCTGGGATTGCCGCCGCATCGGAGCGAAGAATGACGAAGCCGGTAAGGGCGGCCCTCCGTGGCCGCCCGACGCCGCGAGCTTTGCGGTACTTTGCGAGCTTTGCGCAAGGAATCCGCTCGAGAAAGAGGATACGTTGAACGCAAAGCTCGCAAAGTACCGCAAAGCTCGCAAAGCGGTTTCTTCACCGTATCGGCTCGTTAAGACGAGTTCGGTTACTCCGTGGCCGCCCTTACAAGTTTTTCACCCATGCCCAACTCGGTTCTAATTGTCGATGATGAAGAAGGGATTCGGCGATCGCTCGCCGGCGTGCTGCAGGACGAAGGCATGTCAGTCGAAACCGCCGCGTCGGGCGAGGACTGCCTCGCGCTTTTCGAGCGTCGCATCTTCAGTTGTGTCCTGCTCGACGTGTGGTTGCCCGGCATTGACGGCATCGAGACTCTCGAACGATTGAAGTCAACGTATCCGGAAACAGCCGTGATCATGATCAGCGGTCACGGCAGCATCGAAACAGCCGTGCGAGCGACGCGGCTGGGCGCGCTCGACTTCATCGAGAAACCGCTTCAGATAGATCGCACCGTGCTCGCGGTCCGCAACGCCCTTCGTCAACGACAGCTCGAAGCAGATAATCAACGACTCCGCGAACAACTCGACGACGACAACGCGATGATCGGCGAGAGCGTCCCGATTCGGGCGCTTCGCCAGCAGATCGCTGTAGCCGCGCCGACCAATGGGCGGATACTGATCTACGGCGAGTCGGGCACCGGCAAGGAACTCGCGGCGCGCGCGATTCACCATCAGTCCCCGCGCGCGGTCATGCCGTTTGTCGAGCTTAACTGCGCGGCTATTCCGGAAGAGCTTATCGAATCCGAGCTTTTCGGCCATACGAAAGGCGCGTTTACGGGCGCGACTCAGGCCAAGAGAGGCAAGTTCGAACAGGCTGACGGCGGCACTTTGCTACTGGATGAAGTCGGCGACATGAGCCTGAAGGTCCAATCCAAGGTGCTGCGAGTTCTCGAGGAGCAGCGCTTCGAGCCCGTAGGTTCAAACACCCCCGCGCAAGTGGATGTAAGGATCATCGCCGCAACAAACAAGCGGCTGGATGAAGAGATCGACCGCGGCACGTTTCGAGCTGATTTGTTCTACCGGCTGAATGTGATCCCTTTCGAGGTCCCGCCGTTGCGCGAGCGTCGCGAGGATATTCCACTGCTGACCGACTATTTCAATTTGAAGTACTCGGCGCAATACAACCGCGCGCCGAAGGTATTGACGGACGATGCGCGCAATCGATTGAGCGAATACGAGTGGCCCGGGAACGTGCGCGAATTAAGAAACACGATCGAGCGAGTGGTTATAATGTCGGCGAGGGACAGAATCGGCGCCGAAGACCTGCCGCCGCTGGGCACGCCCGACGCGGTCAAGATGGGATCGAGTTACAACTTCACTTCGTATCGCGAGGGCCGCGAGGCTTATGAGCGAAACTACATTCTTCGAAAGCTCGCCGAATGCGACGGCAACATAACTCACGCAGCGGAAGCGTTGGGAATCGATCGCTCGCATCTCTATCGCCGTATGAAGGCGCTGGGGATCAGCGAGAAACGCACCGGCGCTGGAAATCAAACCTAACGAGACCGTCTCGCTTGAAAGAATCCGCTCGCGTTGCTGCCGAAAATAACCTTCGTGACAAAGCCGTTGCCGAAATCTCCGTTGCGACTCCGCTGTATGGGATTTACGGTCGGAAAATCATTTGAATCGGTGCTGCCGGCTACATACAACGCGCCGGCAGCGTCCAACGCGATGGCGCGGCCATCATCATTGCTGCTGCCGCCCAGATAAGTGGAGTGGATCAGCAACCCCGAAGCATCAAGCTCTGTAAGGAAGACATCGTAGCTGCCCGTAGGGCCGAGCTTGCGCGGTTGGATAGCGCCTTTGATCGGGAAATCCTCGGAAGAGGTCCGGCCCGTTAGATAAGCGTTGCCCTGCGCATCTACCACGATGGCCCTGGAGATGTCGTCACCTGTTCCGCCCAGATACGTTGAGTAGACAAGGGCCGTGCCCGCCGGATTGATCTTCGCAACGAAGGCATCTGCACCTATTCCGAAAGGGTATGTATCGAAGCTCCCGGCGTAAACAATCGAAGTGTTGTTCGGATCAATCGCAAACGTGTCGATGAAACTTCCCGTGATTCGACCGATTGCCTTCCAGCTTTCGCCGCCATCGGTGCTCTTGAAGTTTCCATCAACGTTGGCTCCATCCCTGCCGGCCGCATAAATGGTAGATGAATTTTTCGGATCGATCGCGAGCAATCCGATGTTTGAATGAAGATCCGTTCCTGCCCAGGTTTCGCCTCCGTCGGTGCTCTTAAAAACACCAACCGGGTTCCCAAGGTAGATGGTGTTTGGGTTATGGGGATCAACAGTAAGATTAGCTGCGAAAACGATGCTGAAAACGTGGGCAAGCCTCCACTTTTTTCCGCGATTATTTGACCTGTATATCGAACCGCCAGAGATAGAATAGAGCCTCTTTGGTTTCGACGGCGCCAGCGCGAGCGAGCTTACCGGGAGCAGAGATATGCCTTCGCCTGACTGGAACCAGGTGATTCCGCCGTCAGTGCTCTTGAATATTCCGGCTCCGTCTCTATTGCCGAATATGAGCTGCGCGGCGGCATAAAGTATGGCGGGATTTTTGGGGTCGATCAGAACGCTGAATGGAATGCCAGCCGTGTTGGTCCAACCGACGGAGAACCATGTCTTTCCGCCGTCCGTGCTCTTGTCTATCCCGCCACCGCCAGGAGGAAAAAAAAGCGCGGCATACAGCGTGGAAGGATTTGTATGATCGATTGCAATGGAACTGATATAGCCGGATCTGAGAAACCGCCAATTGTTTCCGCCATCAGTGCTCTTGAAGAGTCCGCCATCGGTGTTTGCGTATAGAGT